>NZ_JBEXGU010000118.1:0-29810 GCF_040607515.1 Streptosporangium sp. NPDC005286
CGGTGGCCTGTATCGGTCCGGTGGATCACTTCCTGGACCTGCTCGCCGCCGCGCTCGGCGAGAGCGTTCCGGCCCCCGGACGCCCGGCACCGCCGTCGTAGCCGTCGTAGTAGCCGCCGTCGTAGCCGTCGGGGCCGCTGTTGGGGCCGCTGTTGGGGCCGCACCCGCCGGACAGCGGGGCCGGGCGGGCCACGGGCTCACGCGGGCTGCGCGGCCGACCACGGCGGGCGGCGGTCGATACGCGCGAGCACCTCCGGGAATCCGAACCGGCGGTCGATACGTCGGGTCGCCTCGGCCCAGTCGGTCATGGAGCGCACCGGGGACAGCGTCTCGACCACGAAGGGATCGCTCCACCGCTCGACGGCGCGCCGCCAGAGCACGTCCGGGGCCTCGGTCAGCAGGTTTCCCACGCACCCCTCGTAGATCGGCATGGCGCGCACCTCGCCGTCGGGCTCGATCTGCATCAGCGGGAACCCGTAGCTCGCGACGACGCCGGGGTGCATCATCAGGATGAAGTTGTCGGAGGTGGTCACCGCCAGCGACGCCGGTGCCAGTGACCGCAGCCGCTCGGTGTACTCCTCGCTGGTCAGGGTGGCGAGCTCCGCGTTGCCGAGTAGTTCGGTCTCGGCGAAGCCGGGCCGGCTGGCCAGCCCGGACGGCACCGCGGCGGCCAGGTTGAGAAAGCGCATCCGGGGGAACCAGGGGGCGATGTCGGTGCAGAAATCCGCCAACTGGTGGAAATTGCTCCGCACAACCGAGCAGTCGATCCCGAAGATCAGCGGAGTGCCGCCCTCTGCCGCGCGCCGGGCGGCGATGTCGTCCAGCATGGCCAGGGCGTTCATCGCGCGGTCGAAGGAGCCGGCCCTGCCCCGTACCCGGTCGTGCACCTCCGCGTCGGCCCCGTCGATGCTGACGGTGATCCGCTGGAAGGCCCGGGCCGCCTCCTCGGCGGTCTCGGGGGTGAGTGTCCATCCGCCGGTGTAGAGGTCGACGGTGATCCCCGCCCGGCCGATGTGCTCGGCGACCTCGTAGATCCCCTTGACCACCAGGGGCTCGCCGCCCGCGAACTCCACCGAGTCCGGGCGCATGGCGATGATCGCGTCGGCGAGCCGCAGCATGTCGCCGTGGCTCAGCTGCCGGGCCGGGCGCCTGCCCGACTCGGAGTAGCAGTGGATGCAGCGCAGTGGGCAGGCGTAGGTGACGTCCCAGATGATGTCGGTGGGCTTGTTCACGGGGGCGCTCATGAGGACCTCCTCGTCGAGAGCGGATGCCCGGGACCGGCGCCGGGCGTTCGGTCGTTCGTCCAGTGCCCGACCATGTCGGCGTACAGGGGGGAGCGGGTCAGCAGGTCCGCGTGGGTTCCGGTGTGCGCGGCGGTGCCGTCCAACAGCAGGATGCGCCGGGCTCGGATCGCGGAGCTGATGCGGTGGGCGATGACGATGAGAGTGCCGGGCCGGGCGGCGAACGCGCTCTCGGCCCTCGCCTCGGCGGCGGGGTCGAGATGGCAGGTCGCCTCGTCCAGGACGACCAGGCGGGCCGGGGAGGCGTAGGTCCGTGCCAGGGCGATCAGTTGCCGCTCTCCGGCCGACAGTGCGGCGGGTTCGTCGATCTCGGCATCGAGGCCGCCGAGCCGTTCGACGAGCGCCCGCGCGCCCACCCGGTCCGCCGCCTCGCCCAGCCGGGCGTCCGCGGTGCCGGCCGGGCACAGGTAGCCGAGGTTCTCCCGGACCGTGCCGGCGAAGACGTACGCCTCCTGGGGCACGAGCGCCACCATGGAGCGCAGGCCGGGTTCCGCCATCGCCTCCAGCGGGAGCCCGCCGAGCAGGATCTCCCCGTGGGTCGGCCGCCGCAGCCCGGTGAGCAGCAGGGACAGGGTGGACTTGCCGATGCCGCTGGGGCCGACCACGGTCAGGTGGTCTCCCTCGGGGATCACCAGGTCGAGGTCGTGTACCACGGGCGTGGCCTGGGGGGCGTAGGCGAAGCCCAGCCCTTTGGCCCGCAGTTCGCAACCGGCGGGCACGGCGACCGCGTAGGCGGCGTCGGCAGGCCCGGTGGCGGCGGGCACATCGCCGGCGGGCACCGCGATGGTCTCGGCGATGCGGCGCAGGGTGACGGCGAGGGCCACGCCCCAGCTCGAGAGGATGCCGGTCATCGACTGCAGGGCGGGCTGCAGGCCGGTCACCAGGTAGGTCACCGCGCCGACGACCTCGCCCACGCTCAGATGCCCCTGTCGCGTCAGCGGCTCAGCGGCGATGACCAGGCCGAGCAGCGGCAGGTGGGCGCCGATGGCGACGATCAGCCGCCGGGACATGCCGGCCCGGGCCAGCGCGTGCGTGGCCGCGGCCTGGGCGTCCACCGCGGCCCGCACGGTGGCGTACGCCTGCTCGTGCGCCCCGCAGGCGGCGATGTCACGCGTGCCCTCCAGGATCGGGGTCGCCTCGGCGGTGAGCGTCTCGTCGGCGAGGATCAGCCGGCGCTGCCGGACCAGCAGCACCCGCATCAGCCAGACGCACACCGCCACCGCCACGAGCACGGGCCCGGCGACGATGGCCGCGGCCAGGGGCGAGAGCACCAGCAGCCCGGCCAGCGCGGCGATCAGCGAGATGCCCAGCCCGTGCGTGGTGCGCAGCAGTGCGGACACCAGGTTCCGCAGCGTCTCCACCTGCCCGGTGATACGGCTGACGGCGGCGGTGTCCGGCCGGTCGCCGCGGGCGGCGCGGGTCACCGTGGCCGTGACGACGGCGCGCACGAGGTCGTCGCGCAGCGGCTCCACCACCGCGGCCAGATGGGGGAACATCAGTCGCGTGGCCGCGGTCCTGAGCAGCATCGCGACCGCGAACAGGCCGAGCCAGGCCAAGCCGGTACCCGGGCGTCCGGCGAGGAAGCCGTCGTCGACGGCGCGGGCGATGAGCAGCCCGGACAGCAGCCCCGGGACAGCCTCCACCAAGGCCCAGGTCAGGGCGAAGGCCAGGGGCCGCCTGCGGGGGCGCAGCAACGCGAGCAGCAGTCGGAACCCACCGGAGGGTTGGCCGTCCTCTCCCAGACGGAGGACGGGCGCCGCCGTGAGCGGGGCGGATGCGGGGGTCACAGCCGAGCCGGGCACGGTTCCTCACTCCATGAGCTGTCGTCGCCTGCGTCGCCGCCGGGGTCCGGGCCGGCGGCGAACAGGGCGCGGTACGCCGGGTCCTGCCACAGCGCCCGGTGCGTGCCCTGGCCCCGGATCCGGCCGCCGTCCAGCCACACCACGTGGTCGGCGCGGGCGGCGGTGGCCGCGCGGTGGGCGATGACCAGGCGGGTGGTCCCGCGCATGCCCTCGACCAGCGTGCGAGTCACCTGGGCCTCGGTCGCGGTGTCCAGGCTGGACGTGGCGTCGTCCAGCACGGTCAGGCGGGCCCGCCGCACCATGGCGCGGGCCAGGCCCAGCCGCTGGAACTCCCCGCCGGACAGCGGGGCGATGGCGGCGGGGGTGTCGTAGCCCTCGGGCAGGCGGCGGACGACGTCGTCGACATGTGCGGCCCGCGCGGCCTCGCGGACGCTGTCGCGGTCGAGCGCGGGCCGGCCATAGGCGATGGCCGAGGCGAGGTCGCCGCCCAGGAGGACAGGGCGTTCGAAGGCGTAGGCGACCGCGCCGCTCAACGACTCTGGAGCCACATCGGCGAGGTCGCAGCCGTCCAGCAGCACCTGCCCGCGCTCGGGGTCCAGCAGCCGCCCGGCCAGCAGGGACAGGGTGGTCTTGCCCGCCCCGGACGGCCCGACGAGGGCGGTCAGCGCCCCCGGGGCGATGTCCAGATCGATGGCGTCGAGGAGGTGGGAGCCCTCGCGGGTCACGGTCACGCCGCGGAACGACAGCGCGCCGGGACCGTCCGGCAGCGGGCGGGTGCCGGGCACGAGGGGCGGCAGCACGAGGACCTCCTGGATGCGGCGGGCCGCGGCGCGGGCCTCGGCGACCCCCAGGAGCGCGTCGACCTGTTCGATGAAGCCCACGCCCATCGCCGCGTAACCGGCCACGGCGAGCAACTGCCCTGGCTGCAACCGGCCGTCGGCGACGCCGAACCCGGCCACGGTGAGCACGAGCACCTCGATGATGGGCAGCAGCAGGGTGATCTGCCAGACGCCCCGCGCCTGGACCCGCCACATGTCGTGACCGGCGTCCGACAGGTCGGTCAGCGGGCGCAGCACCCGGGTGATCTCGCGATCGGCGGTACCGGACGCCCGCACCGTGCGGATGCCGGCCAGGGTGTCGGTCAGGCGCGCGGCCAGGCGCCCGTGCGCGCTCTGATAACGCTCGTACACCCCGGACAGCCGGGTGACGAAAAGCCGTACGATCACCAGCGCGACGGGTATCCCGATCAGGAAGGCGACACCCGAGCGCCAGTCGGTCACCAGCAGCAGGACGATGCCGCCGCTCGTGCTGATGAGTTCGGCGGCCGTGTACAGCAGGGTGAGCGGGACGCGCCCGGCGCTCGCCGTGTTGCTCACCAGCCGGTTGGCCAGTTCCCCGGCCGGGAAACGGCGGGCGCCGGCGGCGTCGAGCCGGAGGAGGTGGGAGGTGAAGCGCAGGCGCAGGGACGCCGTCGCGGACGCGGTGGTCGCCGCGCCGGCGAGGGCGCCGATGAGATCGGCGCAGGTGGCAACGGCCAGGACGAGCGCGAGGAACCCGGCGGCTCGCGCGCCCTCGCCGGACACCACGCCGTCCACGGCGGTGGCCAGCGCGGCGGGCAGGGCCAGGGCGGCGGCCGTCGACAAGGCGACGGCCGCCGCGGTCACCGCCAGGGGCGCCCAGAGGCCGCGCGCCGTGGCGGCGAGGAGGCGATCACCATCCCGCCGCGTCACCTGCCCGGCGTGGGAATCCGAGGCTTGGTCCGGCATTAGGGGACCACGACACCGGTTATGTAGCTCGATATCGTGCAGGTGCACCCGCAGGGATACCGCCTGGACTCCTGGGCGGCCGGGAGCATGTCAAGAGTGGTGATGTCGAGTTCCATCGGTTTTCCTTTCTTCTTTTACGCCTCCGGATCGAGGCGGCTTGGGGATCGGACCGGCCCGCGGAAGGGCACGGACCGAAATGTGCTTCCCGGGGAACCGGTTCGGTGGCCCGCGCCTCAGCCGGCGCGGTCCTGCGTGCCGCGCAGGAAGCCGAGCACCTGCTTCCTGATGACATGCCCGCCGATGTCGGACAGCGGGTCGTGGCCCGCGCCGGGAACCTCCAGATAGGTCACCGGCGCGGCGTCTGGGTGGCGGGTTCGCCGCAGCCGCTCGTGCAGGCGGCGGGAGTGGCCGACCGGGATGATCGGGTCATGCTCGCCGTGCACGATGAGCAGCGGCAACCGGATGCGGTCGGCCAGCCGGAGCAGATCGCGCGGCCCGAGGTCGTCATCGTGGATCTCCTCGCGCCCGCCCAGCCGGTCGATCAGGTTGCGAACCGAGATCGGCCCGTCCTCGTAGAGCAGCCGGCCGGACAGGAACGGCGCGACGAGCACGGCCCGCTCCCACAGATCCGGCTCCGCCGCCGCGGCCAGCAACGCCAGGTACGCGCCATAGCTCGCGCCGTAGAGCATGGGCCGCGGCCGGCCCGGGCCGCGCTCGGCCGCCAGCCGGCGGCCCAGGTGCAGGATGTCGGCCAGGTCGGGACCGCCCCAGGCGCCGTGGATGGCGTCGCGGTGGGCCGCGCCGTAGCCGGTGCTGCCCCGCTGGTTGGGCGCCACCACCGCGATCTCCTCGGCGACGAGGCGCTGGAACAGCGGGTCGAAGTCGAGCTGCCACGCGGCCTCGGGGCCGCCGTGCAGCGCCACCACCAGGCGCGGGGCGTCGGCCGGATCGCCGTACACGACGGCCTCCGTGCTGCCCGCCGCCGCCGCCGGATACTCCCGCGCCCGCGGCGAGGCCCACCCGGACCAGTGTTCGCCGGTCGCGGCCAGGACGCGCGGCCGGGACGGGTCCGGAATCGTGATGACGCCCGTCGGACGGTCGGCGGCGCTGTGCACCAGATGCAGGCCGGCGTCGGACCAGTGGGCCGTCGGATGCAGGGCGCCGGGCGGCAGCCCGATCTCCTCGGGGGCGTCCGCCGTCAGATCATGGACCAGCAGGTGGGAGCGGGCGCGGTGGGTGACCGACAGGGCCAGGAGCCGCCCGGTGGGGTCCAGCGCCAGCGGGGCCACGCTGCCCTCGACGGCGTTCAGCCGATCGGGGAAGGCCGTCGGCGCCGGGTCGTCGAGGCGGCGCACGCCGAGCCGGTAGCCGCCACCGTGCGGCGCGGCGGTCAGCAGCACCCCGTCGCGTGGCGCGGCCAGCAGCAGGTGCTCGCCGGCGGGCAGGCCGAGGGACGTGATGGTGCCGCGTGTCAGATCCAGGACCACGGTGCCCGTCCCCGGCTCGCCGGTGGCCAGCGCGAGGGTGCGCCCGCGCTCGTCGAGCCAGACCGCTCCGCCGATCGAGTGTGGTACCCGGGTGATCTGTTCCGGCGGCACGGCCCCGCCGGGCAGGCGCCACACCGTGGTGCCCCCGTCCCCGTCCATCTCCAGCACCAGAGTGGGGGTCCGCGCCGTACCGGAGAGGAGCCGCAGACCGCCTCTTCGGACGGCGATCAGCTCGACCTCCTCGACCGGTCGCCCGCCCTCGGCACGGGACGCGGCGAAGGTGAGCCGCGAGCCGTAGGCTCCGGACCGGCACAGCAGCAGGTCGCCGTCGTCCGTGGGCAGCGGCACGCTCGCCGCGCTCTCGCCGTCTCGGGTGCGTACCGCCCGGGGCCGGGGCTCGGGGCCGGTGAGGTCCCACAGTTCCGGGTACATCGCGGGGTCGCGGTCGTCGGCGGCCAGGCAGGCGGCGTACCTCCCGCCGGGGGAGAAACGGAAGTTCAGCCGGTGGACGAACGACCGCTGCCGCCCGCCGGTCACCGTGGCGGCCGGGCTCATCGTGTCGGAGGTCATCACGCCTTGCCGCCGCGCGTCCATGCCTCGGCGCCCGTCTCGGCCATCCACCGGCGCGGACCGCCGTGCCGCAGCCGGTGCAGGAAGTCCAGCACCCCGGCCAGCCCGGTGTTCCAGGCGACGGAGATGTCCTCACCGGAGAGCTCGTCGGGCACCACCATGAGCCCGTCGCGCAGGACGGCGCGTGCCCACAAGGGTGCCGCCAGTTCCTCCGCCTGGTCGTGATAGGCGCGCTCGCCGAGCAGGTCGGCCATGTCCAGCAGGAACTGCCCGTCGCCGGCGATTCCGTGACACGCGGCCGTCCCCGAGGTCAGCCGGCTGCCGTGGACGGCCAGCGCGGCCGCGTGGGCGGCGTCCCGGAAGCGCTGGTCCCCGGTCGCCGCGTACAGGCGCACCAGGTAGGTGCCGACGCCGGAGGAGCCGTTGCACCAGTGCGGCAGCTTCGTCCCGCCACCCGGGCCCTCGGCCCACCAGGCGCTCTCCCCGCGGTACTCGGCCGCGCCGAGCAGGGTCTCCCCGGCGAGCAGGGCGGCCTCCAGGCAGTCGTCCCGGTCGAGCGCGACCCCGGCGGCCAGCAGGTACGCGCCGACCCCGGCGACGCCGTGCGCGAAGCCGTAGTGCTCCGTACCCGCCAGCGCGGAACCGAAGTCCTTGGGGATGGGCCACAGCACACCGTCCGCGGTCCGTTGCGCCGCCTTGAGCAGGCCGTCGGCGCAGGCGTCCGCCAGGTCCCGGAACCGCGGGTCGCCGGTGGCGCGCCACAGGTGCAGCAGGGCCGTCCCCGTCCCGGCCGCGCCATGGCAGATGTCCGGGTTGGGCCAGGTGACCGGCAGGTCCAGCCCCAGCTCCACGCCGGCGGTGCGCAGGCTCTCCTTGTCGAGCGCGCGGCCGGCGTCGTGCAGGGCCACGGCGATGCCCGCCCGGCCGAAGTACAGGCCTGGGGAGGGCCGCTGTTCGCGCGCCAGCCGCCGCACCGTCCAGTCCGCCGCTTCCCGCAGGGCGGCGGTCAGGCTGGCCCGGGTGTCCGGCGGCAGCGCGTCGTCCGCCCGAGCGGGGTCCAGCACGGCGGCCCACAGAGCGATCACCCCGGCGGAGCCGTACTGGACGGCGCACGGGTCGGCGGTCAGGCCGAAGTCCCAGCTGGGCCACAGGCGGGCGACCGGCTGCTCGGCGGTGTCGGGCGACATGGTGCGCAACGTGTAGGCGAGCCCGTCGTGGAGCAGGCGGTCCTGCTCGGCCGCGCCCAGCCGGAAACCGGCGGTCCGGGTGGCGGATCCCAGGGCGGCGACGTCCACGTTGTCCAGAAACTCCCGCACCCGCGGCAGGTCCCAGCGCTGCGCGGGATCCTCGCGCATCAGGCCCAGGATCAGCGGGGACAGTGCGGTGGCCAGCGGGTCGCCCGCGGCCGCCACCCGCACCACCGTCGCCACCCGCTCGTCCCAGGACCGCGCGTCGGCGGGCCGGTCCCGCAGGTAGGGCGGCTGGCAGGAGGTGGCCGTGAACAACGTCGTCGCCCCGAGCGCGTACAGGTCGGCCTCCACGCCGAGCGCGGGAGCGTACAGGGCGGAGTTCACCTGCTCGGGCGGTGCGTAACCGGGAGTGAACGCGCGCCCGACCGGCGCGCCGGGCACGACGGTCATCTCCAGGTCGATCAGGCGGCAGTCGCCGTCCTCCGTCACCATGACGTTGTTGGGCGTCAGGTCGCGCAGCACATGGCCCTGTTCGTGCACGACGGCGACCAGCGCGGCCAGGCGGCGCAGGACGCCCAGCACGACGCCGGGCCGGTCGTGCTGAGCGGCCTCCCAGTTGTTCAGCGGGGTGCCCGCGATGTGTTCCTGCGCCAGGAACAGGTTGTCGTCCTGTTCGAAGAGGAGCACCTTGCGCGCCGTGACGCCCAGCGGCCCGAAGATCTCCAGCATGCGCGCCTCATGGCGCATCCGGTCCCGATCATCGGTTCCGTCGAGCCCGGCGCTCAGGTGGGGACGCGCCTGCTTGATCACCGCCTGACCGCCGTCCGCGCGGTCCTCCGCCAGGAACACCCCGCCCTTGGCGCCGTGCCGGATGGCCTCGCGCACCACGAATCGGTCGGCCAGCAGGACCGCCTCCGGTGCGGTGGTCCTGGCCGGAGTGCGACCCGAGTCGAACGGGCAGGTCACCCACGCCGGCGGGGAGTACCACGCTCTGCGCTCGTCGGTCTCCTGAGTGCCGTCGGGCGCGGTGAGTCGCGAGGCGTAGGAGCCGTCGTTGTCGAGCACGCTGGGCGCCGAGAACACCCCGAAGCGGTAGTACACCAGGCTGCCCGGCCGGTAGATCCGGTCGGAGAGGATCGGCGCGCCCGGCAGGCCGTAGGTGGCCTCGTGCAGTTCCTCCGCGATCTCCACCGCGCTCGCGTCGTCGGGCGGGTAGACCGTGATGAACTTGCCCACCGACCCACGGTCCTGGTTGCGTGCCACGAGCCGACCCAGCTCGTCGAAGTCGGTGGCGTACTTGAAGGGGCAACGGCGGCGCCCCAGCACCCGCACCGTGCGCGCCAGCACCACCGGAGCCGACAACGGCGTCGCCGCCACATGCAGCTTCCAGCCCTGCGCCTGCGTGGTCGCGCCGGCCGGGGTCACGTACGTCCAGGGCGAGTCGACGTGGAAATCCCAACCTGGGATGCCGTCGGATCCGGTACCGGATATCGAGTCCTTGTCACCCGCTATGCGATGCAATGTCGCACGGGCGATGTCCCCCAGGACATGACGGTCTGCACCGGAGGCGCCGTCCCCCGCCGAACCACTTTCATTCACGACGCCGAATCTCCATTCGTGTTCTCCGGCAGGGGACGATGTCGAGCCGTTGGTGCGAAACGACTGCCCGGATCTCGCCCGTGACCGGTTCCGCTGGTAATCCTCCGGACGCGGACCAGCCTGCCAGCGGCGCCTAATGGCGGTCTTAAGGTCTCTACGCCCGCAGGCCGGTCCGTGCCGGGGTGCGCAATGGCGGTCTTAAGGTCTCTACGCCCGCAGGCCGGCCCGTGCCGGGGTGCGCAATGGCGGTCTTAAGGTCTCTACGCCCGCAGGCCGGCCCGTGCCGGGGTGCGCATTAAGAGCGACTAAGTGGCCCTTAAGAACCCCCGGTTACCGTCGGCGCCGTCAGGAGTACACGTCGGCAACTCCCCGGCCCCAAGATGAGAGCTCGTTGAGCACCAAGTCGGACGAGTACGAAGCGGTGCTCAAGGAAAGCCGCCAGAGGTTCATGGCCCCGCTGTTCTCCGCCGGCTGTGCGGACTGGCTTGCGGTACAACGCACACGGCATCCACATGACGCATGACGTCGAGCGCTGGATCGCCGGCGCGGGCGAACGGTGCGGCGAGCTGAGCATGGACCGGCTCGGAAAGGTGCTCAAGGCGCAAATCCCGCGCGGAGGCCATCGCGAACCGCTTGATCGCTGACCGCGCGCCCACGGACTCCGCCGGCCTCGCCGGCGGACATCGAGACCCCCGCATCACCGGCGGAGGTCTTTCCCCAACCGAAGGAAATTCACGATGGAACTCGACATCCAGGCTCTGGACATGCTCCCCGCCCAGCCGGAGAGCCTCCTTAGGCCGTGCCTCGGCATCACCTGCCTCAAGTGGAGCTGCCTCACCGACATCACCACCATCACGACCGGCCTCTAACCCGCGACGATCCGCGTCGGCGGATCAGGACGGATCCCCGCGAACCGTTTTCTGAAGGAGATCCACAATGGGGCTCGACGTCCAGGCTCTGGACATGCTCCCCGCCCAGCCGGAGAGCCCCCTTTACCCGTGCGACATCACCTGCCAGAGCTACCGTTCCTGCGCCACGTTCACCTGCGGGTCCACCGACCACTGAGGCTCCGCGTGACCGACCGGCCGAGGGGCGTGTTCCCACCAGGCGGGCACGCGTGCACCGGCAACGGAGACGGCTCGGCCGGCGTGGAATGAACGCTCCGCCTGCGGTGAGGCCCGCGCCTTCACCGCAGGCTTCATCCCCACCTCAATCAGGCCGCCCGCGTGCGGCACGCCCATTCGCAGCCATCTCCAAAGACGGCCGGCCCCGACCTGAGAGGGCAGCCTCATGACGAAGATCCGGCCTGACGGATTTCACAACCCCTACCAGGCGTACGGCCTGCGCCTGCCCGAGGACCTGACGGGCGTCACCTTGCGCCGGCTGTGGCGACGGCGCAGGGCACGGCTGAAGGCGGCCGGGCTGGGAGCCTTCTCCCGATCCGGCAGGCCGGGACGGGCGGTGACCGCCCTTCGGATCGCCGAGCCCCGGCCCTAGCCCGTATCCCCGGCCGGGAGGGCTGATCTCCGAACCGCGAGCCGCACCGTCCGGCGCTCTCCTAGCTGGTGACCGCCAGGGCGAGGGGCAGCACGGCGGGGGCTCCGGCGTGGCGGAGCATGGCGGCTCCCAGGGTCATCGTCCAGCCCGTGTCGATCTGGTCGTCGACCAGCAGGAGCGGTCCCTGGGCCGAGGCGACGGCCGCGCCCAGGGCGGAGGGCATGGCGAGGGTGCCCCGGATCGCCTGGACCCGCTGCGCGCTGTTGAACTGCCGTCCCGGCGGGCCCGACCGGTAGCCGAGATCGCCCAGATAGGACAGGCGCCCCACCTGGGCCAGCCGCTCGGCCAGGCTGCGGACGAGCTGTGGGCGGCTGCTCGAGGGCACCGCGACCACGCCGACCGGGCGCTGCGCCCACTCCCAGGACGACAGCACCTTGACCACGGCGGCGAAGACGTCGTCGGGGATCGGCCCGTCGGAGGCGCCGTCGGCCAGCAGGCCGCGCAGGCGATTGCCCCAGCCGATGTCGGTGAGCCTGCCCAGCACCCGCCCCGGCTCGGCGCCCAGTTCCGGCCTGATCCGGCCCTTGAGATCGGTCAGCCCCGTCGGCCACTGCCTGCGCGCCTCGACCTCCACCCCGGGCCGGCGAAGCCGGTCGGCCGCCGAACGCACGGCCTGGGAGTCCACTTCGGGCGAGCGGTGCGCGCCGGTGCAGTTGTCGCAGCGCCCGCAGGGGGCAGCGGTGTCGTCGTCCAGGCGGCGGCGGAGGAACTCCTCACGGCAGCCGGTGGTGTCGAGGTAGTCGAGCATGGCCCGTTGCTCGGCCTCCCGCTCGGCGGCGACCCTGGCGTAGCGCGGGGCGTCGTACTCCCAGGGCTCGCCGGTGGACTCCCAGCCGCCCTTGACCCGGCGCACGGCGCCGTCGACGTCGAGGACCTTCAGCATGGTCTCCAGGCGGCTCCGGCTGAGATCCACCCGGTTCTCCAGGGCGGCCGTGGACATCACTCCGCCCTCCTCCAGCGCGGCCAGCACGGCCCGCACGACGGGCTCCGGCGGGAAGGCCAGCGAGGCGAAGTACGCCCAGATGTCGCGGTCCTCGGCGCCGGGCAGCAGGATCACCTCTGCCCGCTCGACCCCGCGGCCCGCCCTGCCGACCTGCTGGTAGTAGGCCACCGGGGACTGCGGGGCTCCGACGTGGATGACGAAGCCCAGGTCGGGCTTGTCGTAGCCCATGCCGAGCGCGGAGGTCGCGACCAGCGCCTTGATCTTGTTGTCCAGCAGCGCCTGCTCGGCGGCGAGCCGCTCGGCCTGTTCGGTCTGCCCGGAGTAGGCGACCACCTCGTGGCCCTGCTCGCGCAGGTAGGCGGCGATCTCCTGGGCGGCGGCCACGGTGAGCGTGTAGACGATGCCGGAACCGGGGAGCTCGTGCAGCGTGCTCGCGAGCCAGGCCAGGCGCTGCTCGGCGCCGTGCAGGCGCACGACCCCGAGATGGAGGCTGTCGCGCTCCAGCGCGCCGCGCAGCACCAACGTCTCCTCGCCCATCTGCTCGGCGACGTCGCGGGTGACCCTGGCGTTGGCCGTGGCGGTGGTCGCGAGGACCGGCACGCCCTCGGTAAGCTCCCCGAACAGCGTGCGCAGCCGCCGGTAGTCGGGACGGAAGTCGTGGCCCCAGTCGGAGATGCAGTGCGCCTCGTCGACCACGATCAGGCCCGCGCTCTCGGCCAGTTCGGGCAGCACCTGGTCGCGGAAGTCGGGGTTGTTGAGCCGCTCGGGGCTGACCAGCAGCACGTCGACCTCACCCTCGGCGACCTGGTTGTAGACCCGCTCCCACTCCTCGGGGTTGGCCGAGTTGATCGTGACCGCGTTGATCCCGGCGCGCTCGGCGGCGGCGATCTGGTTGCGCATCAGGGCCAGCAGCGGGGAAACGATGACGGTGGGCCCCTCACCCAGCTCGCGCAGGAGCGCGGTGGCGATGAAGTAGACGGCCGACTTGCCCCAGCCGGTGCGCTGCACCACGAGCACCCGGCGCCGGTCCATGACCAGTGCCCTGATGGCCGACCACTGGTCCTCGCGCAGCCGGGCGTGCTCCCCGGCGAGCGCCCGCAGCCGCCCCTCGGCCTCTTCTCGCAGCATCTGCTCTTCGCTCACCGGTCATTGGTACCAGGTCCAGCCGACTGTTTCACTCCGGACTCCGGCGGTGCCTTCCGCCCGGACGACGTCGCGCGACGATGGCCGAACCTTGACCGAACCGCCGGAGCCTCTTCGGTTCCACCCGTGGGCACCGGTAGGACAGTGGGATCACCAACCGGGCACACCAGGGAGAACCGCGCTCCACCCACATGCCGAACCTCAGCAGACTGCGCGCCGACACGGTGGCGGGGATCACCACTGCCTCCGTCGTCCTGCCCCAGGCGGTGGCCTACGCCACCATCGCCGGGCTGCCCGTGCAGGCGGGCCTGTACTGCGCGCTGGTCCCGATGATCATCTACGCGCTGCTCGGCACCTCACGCCCGCTGTCGGTCAGCACCACCTCCACCCTGTCCGCGCTGACGGCGGCCGCCCTCGCGGCGACGCCCCCGGGGATCGCGCCGCTGACGGCCGCCTCGACGCTGGCCGTGCTGACCGGGGTGATCCTGCTGGCCGCGAGCGTCCTGCGGCTGGGATTCCTCGCCGACTTCATCTCCGACCCGGTGATGACCGGCCTGAAGAGCGGGATCGGCCTGACCATCGCGGCCGGCCAGCTCGGTACGGTGATCGGCGTCCACGCGCAGGGAACCAAGGTCTTCGACCGGCTGCTCTCCGCGGTCGGCAGGCTGGGTGAGGCCAACGTGCCGACGATGCTCGTGGCGGCCGGGGTGCTGGTGCTGCTCGTCGTGCTTCGGCGGGTGCCCCATGTGCCGGGCCCGCTGGTGGCGGTGACGATCGTCACGCTGATCAGCTTCCTGGCGCACCTGTCCTCGTACGGCGTGGCCACGGTCGACAGGGTGCCCGGCGGCCTGCCGACCCCGCTCCTGCCCGACCTCGGCCTGGTAAGGACACTGGCGCCGATGGCCCTCGGCATGTCGCTGCTCGCCTTCGTGGAGTCGATCACCGCGGCGAGGATCTTCCGGCACCGGGACGACCCGCCGCTCGACGCCGACCGGGAACTGCTCGCACTCGGACTGGCGAACGCCGTGGGCGGGATCTTCCGCGCCTACCCGGCGACGGGTGGGATGACGCAGAGCGAGATGAACGACGCCTTCGGCGCCCGGAGCCAGCGGGCCGAGATCGTGACCGCGCTCTGCACCGCGGTGGTGCTGCTCCTCCTCACCCCGGCCCTGGCCCCGCTGCCCACGGCCGTCCTGGGCGGGATCGTGCTGACCATCGCGGCACGCCTGATCGACGTCCACGGACTGGCGGCGATCTGGCGGGCCAGCCGGCCGGAGTTCGCGCTCGCCTGCGTCACGATGCTGGTGGCGGTCGGCCTCGGCATCATGCAGAGCGTGCTGGCCGCGGTCGTGATCTCGATACTCCTGCTGCTGCACCAGGTGGACAACCCGCCGATCTATCCCCTGGGCCGCGATCCGGAGTCGGGGGCCTATCGCGACCTCAGGCGTCACCCGTCGGACGAGACCGAGCCGGGGCTGCTGATCGTGCGTATCGAGAGCCGCCTGTACTTCGCCAACGCCCGGCGGGTGGCGGATCGGGTGAGGTCGCTCATCGAGACCACCACCCCCCGGCCCCGGGCGGTGCTCCTCGACCTGACCGGCGTGCCCGGCATGGATCTCACCGCGGTGTCGGCGGCCAGGGAGTTCTACGGCCTGGTACGACAGCACGGCATCGACCTGTGGATCGCCCTCGACAGCCTCCAGCCCCTTGAGCTTCTCGGGCGTATGGGCATCGGGGGGTGGCTGTCCGACCGGGGACGGTTGCACCCGGACGTGGAGGCCGCCGTCACGGCCTACCGCGCCCGCGGCTCCTAGGCCCCGCCCCTTGGATCCTTTGCCCACCGCGGCGAGACACCACCTGACCGATCCTAGCCACGGTGAGATCCGCCAGGCAGGGCCTAGGCGTCCAGGTGTTCGGGGAAGGCGTTGATCGTCACCCGGTGCATGCGGCGGCGCTCGGTGTAGTCGGCGACCGCGTAGTGCTGGGTGCTCCGGTTGTCCCAGAAGGCCAGCGTGCCCGGCCGCCAGTTGAGCCGGACCTGGTATTCGGGAGAGCGGATGTGGTCGATCAGGTAGGGCAGCAACGCCTCGTTCTCCCGGTCGGACAACCCCACCAGCCGTGTGGTGGAGGAGCGGTTGACGAACAGCGCCTTGCGTCCGGTCTCGGCGTGCGTGCGCACCACGGGACGCTCGATCGGCGGCCATTTGGCCTGGACCTGCTCGAGGTCGAAGTCGTGCCCCTTGGAGATGGCCTTCTTCATCGAGGCCGTGATGTCGTGGATCGCGGTGAGCTCGTCGCAGAGCCGCTGGATGGGCGGCGAGAGCGTCTCGTAGGCCAGGTGGGCGTTGGCCCAGAGGGTGTCACCGCCGATGGAGGGCAGTTGCACGCAGCGCAGCAGCGAGCCCATCGGCGGGACCGGCTCGAAGGTGTTGTCGCTGTGCCACTCGTCGCCGCCCTCGCCCTTGGGGTCGGTCTGGTCGAGGACGTGGATGGCGGTGCCACCGTCCTTCTTGAAGGCGGGGTGGTTGATCGAGCCGAAGTTCTCCGCGAAGCGGATGTGCTCTTCGTCACTGATGTGCTGGTCGCGGAAGAAGAGGACCTTGTGCTCCAGCCAGCCTCGCCGGATCTCCTGGGCCTCCCCCTCCGAGAGTGGCTTGCGCAGGTCGACACCGCTCACCTCGGCGCCGATGTGCCTGGTCACGGGCTTGAACTCAATCATCTTCGGACGCCCCTCCATCGTGGCCGCACGGCATTCGCGAAGGTTAGGTCATCCTTACCCAGCCCTCTTTCCGAGCCTAGCCCGATCCACTAAAACAAGCAATTGCTTGGTAAAGCATACGCTCCGGACCAGTGCCGGTCGAGGGCGGACCCCGCCCACTGCGGACCCCCTCGCGAGGAGGTCGCGCCGGGTCGGCGGGGAGCGAGGGAACTGGCAGGCTCCGCGCCATGGTTTGATGCATCCACTATGGACGTCACCACCTGGTATCTCGAACAGACCTCACGCTCGGACCTGCTGCCCGCCAAGTCGCCGTCGATCGAGGTCGACGTCGTACCCGCCGAGGTACCCTCGCCCGAGTTCAGCCGGTTCCTCAGCACGGCCGTCGGCGGAGAATGGCACTGGACCAACCGGCTGCCGTGGACCTGGCTTGAATGGAGCGACTGGCTGGAGGGCGGCGTGGAGACGTGGGTGGCCTACCACCGCGGCACCCCCGCGGGCTACGTCGAGCTCGCCCCCCAGGACGACGCCACGGTCGAGATCACCTGCTTCGGCCTCCTGCCGTGGGCGATCGGCAGAGGCGTCGGCGGCCATTTGCTGGAGGTCGGCACCGCCAGGGCCTGGGACCTGGCCGACCGGCAGCCCGGCCGGGAGCCGACCCGGCGGGTGTGGGTGCACACCTGCTCCCTCGACAGCCCGGTGGCGCTCGCCAACTATCAGGCCCGCGGCTTCAGGATCTACGACACCAAACTGAACGTGCCCGACGACGAGTACGAGGGGGAGACCCCCGGCCCCTGGCCCGGGGCGGGCCCCAGGACCCGCGACACTCCCTGACACCCCGCCCGGAACGGCGGTAGCCCTCGGCGGCAGGCCGGGGAAGGCCCGAAGGTGTCGGATGAGCTGGGTATGGTATCGAGTCTCGGTACCATACCGGCCCGAGGCTCCCAGGGGAGCCGGTGCAGGCGGTTCGACCACGAAGACAGAAGGAGGATGCGCCTCCCCCTCGGCCTGACGGCCGGGGCGCGCGCGCAGGAAATCAGATGGCTCGACGGACGACCACACCCCCGACCGACGAGGGCTTCGAGGAGCGGATCGTCGACATCGACGTTTCCACCGAGATGCGCACCAGCTTCCTCGAATACGCATACTCGGTCATCTATCAGCGTGCGCTGCCGGACGCCAGGGACGGCCTCAAACCGGTCCAGCGCCGCATCCTCTACTCGATGAGCGAGATGGGCCTCCGGCCCGACCGGGGCCACGTCAAGTCCTCGCGCGTCGTCGGCGACGTGATGGGCAAGCTCCACCCGCACGGCGACACCGCCATCTACGACGCGCTGGTCCGGATGGCCCAGCCGTTCTCGATGCGCCTGCCGCTCATCGACGGGCACGGCAACTTCGGCTCCCCCGACGACATGCCCGCCGCGATGCGCTACACCGAGGCCCGGCTGGCCTCGGCGGCCATGGCCGTGGTCCAGTCGATCGACGAGGACACCGTCGATTTCAAACCCAACTACGACGGCCAGGAGACCGAGCCCACGGTCATGCCGTCGGCCTTCCCCAACCTGCTGGTCAACGGGGCCACCGGCATCGCGGTCGGGATGGCCACCAACATGGCGCCGCACAACCTCGTCGAGGTCGTCGCCGCCGCCCGCCACCTGATCAAGAAGCCGGAGGCGACGCTCGACGACCTGATGCGGTTCGTCCCCGGCCCCGACCTGCCCACCGGCGGCACGATCATCGGCCTCGACGGCATCCGCGACGCGTACGCCAAGGGCCGCGGCACCTTCCGGATGCGCGCCAAGTGCGCCATCGAGCAGGTCAGCCCCCGCCGCAAGGGCATCGTCGTCACCGAACTGCCCTTCAACGTCGGTCCCGAGCGCGTGGTCACCAAGATCAGGGAGCTGGTCACCGCCAAGAAGCTCCAGGGCATCTCCGACCTCAAGGACCTCAGCGACCGGCACAAGGGCCTCCGCCTGGTCATCGAGATCAAGAACGGCTTCATCCCCGAGGCCGTGCTGGAGGAGCTCTATCGGCTCACCCCGATGGAGGAGACCTTCGGCATCAACAACGTCGCGCTGGTCGACGGCGAGCCGCGCACGCTGGGCCTGCGCGAGCTGCTCCAGGTCTACGTCGACCACCGTATCGACGTGGTCCGCCGCCGTTCGCTGTACCGCAGGCGCAGGCGCGAGGAGCGGCTGCACCTCGTCGAGGGCCTCATCGTCGCCCTGCTCAACATCGACGAGGTGATCCGGGTCATCCGTTCCTCCGATGACTCCGCCCAGGCCCGCGAGCGCCTGACGCAGGCATTCCAGCTGTCGGAGATCCAGGCCAACTACATCCTCGACACCCCGCTGCGCCGCCTGACCCGCTACGACAAGCTGGAGCTCGACCGCGAGAGCCAGACGCTGCGTGACGAGATCGCCGAGCTGACCGCGATCCTGTCCTCCGACGACAGGCTCCGCAAGGTCGTCTCCGACGAGCTCGCCCAGATCTCCAAGACCTTCGGCACCCCGCGCCGCACGGTGCTGCTGGAGTCCTCGGGGGTGGCGAGGAACGTCTCGGTCCCCCTGGAGGTCGCCGACGACCCCTGCCTGGTGCTGTTCTCGTCCACCGGACTGCTGGCCCGCACGGCCGATGCCTCGCCACTGGCCGGCGACGGTGACCGCTCGGCCCACGACGTGCTGGTCTCCGCGGTGCGGAGCACGGTCAGGGGCGAGGTGGGCGTGGTCACCAACCAGGGGCGGATGATCCGGGTCCAGGTGGTCGACCTGCCCACGCTGCCCCGCTCGGCCAACCCGCCGTCGCTGTCCGGAGGCCATCCGGTCACCGAATACGTCACCTTCAACCCGGGTGAGACCGTCGTCGGCGTCGGATCGCTCGACCCCGACGGACCCGGCCTGGCACTGGGCACCGCGCAGGGCGTGGTCAAACGGGTCGTCCCCGACTACCCGGCCAACCGCGACGACTTCGAGGTCATCGGCCTCAAGGACGGCGACACCGTGGTGGGCGCGGTGGAGCTGACGAGCGAGGACCACGACCTGGTCTTCATCACCTCTGAGGCCCAGCTGCTGCGCTACCCCGCCTCCGCGGTCCGCCCGCAGGGCCGCCCGGCGGGCGGCATGGCCGGCGTGCGGCTGGACGGGGACGCCGTGGTGATCTGGTTCGGCGCGGTCGACCCCTCCCGCGAGTCGCAGGTCGTGACGATCGCCGGCTCCTCGACCGCACTGCCGGGCACCCAGATCGGTGGCGCCAAGATCTCCGACTTCGCCGAATACCCGCCAAAGGGTCGCGGCACCGGCGGTGTCCGCGTCCAGCGGTTCCTCAAGGGCGAGGACGTCCTGCTGCTCGCCTGGGCGGGCCCCGGCCCGGCCCGCGCGGTCTCGGCCGTCGGCAAGCCCGTGCCGCTCCCCGAGGAGCTGGGCCGCCGCGACGGCTCCGGGGTCCGGCTCACCCACACGGTGTCGGCCGTGGGCGGCTCTCTGTGCGCCGAGGACGGCCGGCAGGACCAGGGGGCGGCCACCTCACCGGAATGATCCTCATCCCCCGTGCAGGACCCCGAGGAGCCCCCGTCAGGACGACGGGGGCTCCTCGGGGTCGGCGGGGATGACGGTCCCGCGCACCGGGCGCCGGCGTCGCGTCCTCCGGCCCCCGCGGCGCCACCCGGCAGGTCTCGGGTTTCGGGGCGTGCCCCTCCCGCGGCGCTCGGGATTCGCTCGGGATCTCAGGTGAGCGCCCCCTGGAGTGCGAACCTGATGGCCATCAGCAACTGCCAGGGCTCACCCGACTCCCAGAAGCGGATGACCCGGGCGACACGATCCGGCGGATCGAAGCCACCGGCCCCGTACGGCCCAAAACACCCCGCCTCCACGAGGACGGCCACGAACGGGTCGTCCTCCTTCAGGGACCGGGTGTAGGCCGCCGCGTCGAGCAGGGCCAGTGCCGAGCGCGCGTTGCGCCCCCCGTCCCTGGACTCCACCCGGTCCAGCTTCCGCCTGCCCTGGTCACGGAGATAGTCGGCCAGCGATTCCGTCCTGCTCATTACCCTCTCCACCTCCCGGACTTTGAGTGACGACATCATCACTCAATGTGAGTTCAGGTGGTGGGATCTTGGTGAAGTCGTCACCTGAGGCGCCCCCGACAACTCTCACCAAACGGGCATGACGCATCATTAGTCCGTTAACTTCATCGACCGAGGGATGCGTACGTGAGTGCCTTTGACGACCTGCTGGCCGCCAACGAGGAGTTCTCCGCCACGTTCACCGACGCGGAACTGACCGGCAAGGCGGCCCGCGGCCTTGCGGTGGTCACCTGCATGGACTCCCGGATCGATCCGCTGGGTCTCTTCGGCCTGAAACCGGGCGACGCCAAGATCCTCCGCAACGCCGGAGCCAGGGTGACCGACGACGTGCTGCGTACGCTCGTCCTGGCGGTCAACCTGCTGGCGGTGGAGCGGGTGCTGGTCATGCCGCACACCGACTGCGGCATGACCAAGGTCACCGACGACGAGGTGCATGCGATCGCCGCCCGCCGCGGTGTCGACACCCGGAGCCTGGACTTCCACACCGTCCCCGACCAGGACGCGGCGCTACGCCATGACCTCACCCGGATCAGGACCAGCCCGTTCCTTCCGGCGGGCATGCCGGTGGGCGGCGCCATCTACGACGTACGCACCGGCAGGCTGATGCCGGTCGAGATCTGAGCCTCGGGATCCGGCCCCGCTACGCGTCGATGTGGTCGCGGTCGATCTCGGCCGCGCTGCTCACGATGAACTCCCGGCGCGGGGCCACGTCACTGCCCATCAGGAGGGCGAAGATACGCTCGGCCTCCTCGATGTCCTGGATGCGGACCCTGCGCAGGGTGCGGTGGCGGGGCTCCATGGTCGTCTCGGCCAGCTGGTCGGCGTCCATCTCGCCCAGGCCCTTGTACCGCTGGACCGGGTCCTTCCAGCGCTTCCCCCTGCGCTCCAGATCACGCAACACCTTGTGCAGCTCGGCGTCGGAGTAGCAGTAGACGTATTTGCCGTGACCGCGGCTGGGGTTGATGACCTCGATCCGATGCAGCGGCGGCACGGCGGCGAAAACGCGCCCGGCCTCGACCATCGGCTTCATGTAGCGGTGGAACAGGGTCAGCAGGAGACAGCGGATGTGCGCCCCGTCGACGTCGGCGTCGGCCATCAGGATGACCTTGCCGTAGCGAGCCGCCTCGATGTCGAAGGATCGGCCGGAACCCGCCCCCATGACCTGGATGATCGCGGCACACTCGGCGTTCTTGAGCATGTCCGCGACGGACGCCTTCTGCACGTTCAGGATCTTGCCCCGGATCGGCAGCAGCGCCTGGAACTCCGAGTCGCGGGCCGCGCGGGCGGTGCCCAGCGCCGAGTCACCCTCGACGATGAACAGCTCGCTGCGGTCGACCTCGTCGCTGCGACAGTCGACCAGCTTGGCGGGGAGCGCCGAATTCTCCAGGGCGGTCTTGCGGCGCTGGTTGTCGCGGTGCTCCCGGGCGGCGATACGGGCCTTGGCCGCCGCGACGATCTTCTCCAGGACCGCGCGGAGCTGTGGCTTCACAGTGCGCGACGGGTTGGCGAGCAGTTCCTTGAGCTCGCGCGAGACGACGTGGGCGACGATCCGGGAGGCCGCCGAGGTGCCCAGGACCTCCTTGGTCTGGCCCTCGAACTGCGGCTCGGGCACCCGGACGGTCACCACCGCGGTGAGCCCCTCCATGATGTCCTCGCGGGTGACCGGGGCGTCACCGTTCTTGAGCAGGCGGGTCTCGCGCAGCTGCTCGTTCAGGGTGCGGACGAGGGCGCGCTCGAAGCCGTTGACGTGGGTGCCGCCCTTGGGGGTGGCGATCACGTTGACGAAGGACCTGACCGTACTGTCGTAGCCCTTGCCCCAGCGCACCGCCACGTCCACGGTTAGCTCGCGCTGGACCTCGGTCGGGGTCATGTGCCCCAGGTCGTCGAGGACGGGGACCGTCTCGTGGAAGTGGCCCACGCCCCGCAGGCGCAGCACCTCGCAGACCGCCTCGTCCCGGGCGAGGAACTCGGTGAACTCCGAGATGCCGCCGTCGAAGCGGAACTCCTCCTCGGTCGCCTCCTCGCCGCGGCTGTCACGCACGGCCAGGGTCAGGCCGGGGACCAGGAACGCGGTCTGGCGCAGGCGGACGTGGATCTCGTCGAGGGAGACCTCGGCCTCGGGGAGGAAGATCTGGTGGTCGACCCAGAAGCGCACACGGGTGCCGGTGACCTTCTTCGCGGCGCCGCCGTCACGCAGCCCCGACTTCTTCTTGAACTTGGCCTTGGGCCCGTCGCCGTCGAAGACGCCGGGAACGCCCCGGCGGAAGCTGATCTCGTGGATCCGGCCGTAACGGTCGACCTCGACGTCCAGCCGCGAGGAGAGGGCGTTGACCACGGAGGCGCCGACGCCGTGCAGGCCACCGGAGGCGCCGTAGGAACCGCCGCCGAACTTCCCGCCGGCGTGCAGCTTGGTGTAGACGAGCTCGACGCCCGCCAGACCGCTCTTGGGCTCGATGTCGACGGGGATGCCCCGGCCGTCGTCACGGACCTCGATGGAGCCGTCGGCGTGGAGTTCGACCTCAATGCGGGTGCAGTAGCCGGCCAGGGCCTCGTCGACCCCGTTGTCCACGATCTCCCACAGGCAGTGCATGAGACCGCGGCTGTCGGTTGACCCGATGTACATACCGGGGCGCTTGCGGACGGCTTCGAGCCCCTCCAGCACCGACAGGTGGCGGGCCGTATAACCCGTCTCCGCGCTAACTGCGGTCACACCCACTCCCAGCTCTGTCGAACACGTGTGCGCAGCTTACCGTTCTTCCCGCCGCGACGCGTACAAGCTTGCCATCCGGTGGACAACGGCGTTACATCCAGCGTGATCATCGTTACTTTCGGCCGCTTTCCGCTCTGGGCGTAGCAGGGGGTCGGTTGGGAACGTTCGTATCGGGTTAGATGTTCTCTCAAGTGACTGACGCCAGATCCTCCACCTCAGGGGATGACCTGAAAGGCGATACGTGACTGGAACCCTCGCCCCCGCCAAGCAGCTGACCGCTGCGGACCGCTGTGACCGGTGCGGCGCCCAGGCCTACATCCGCGCGACCCTGCCCGTAGGTGGGGAGCTGCTGTTCTGCGCCCACCACGGGCGTCAGCACGTAGCCGTGCTGAGAGACAAGGGTGCCAACATCCAGGACGAGTCTGCGCGTCTCAGTGACGCTCCGGCAACGGCAGGCAACGACGAACGGTAACCAGACGGATGGAGCCATCAGCGGACCCGATAGTGATATCGGCCCGCCACTGTGAAGCCGTGGCGCTCGTAGAGCGCCCTGGCCACCGTGTTCGACTCCACCATTACTAAATATGCCCGCTGCGTGCCCTGCTCTCGCGCATGTGTGAGCAGGGCGCGTAACACCTTCCGCCCGTGGCCCTTGCGCCGCGCGTGCGGCACCACGGCCATGGAGTAGATCCCGAACCACTCCCCCTGAACCACACCCCGCCCCACGGCCTCCTCACCGAGCGAGGCGTATGTGGCGGGCACACCGGTGAGGATCCGCACGGCCGTCGCCAGACCGTCGCCACCGGACCTCCCGTCCACGCCCCACCAGGCGTCCAGCCATGCCCGCGAGGGCGCTTCGGCGAGATCGACCTCTTCCTGCGACGCGCCGATGCCGTTCCAGGGCGCCTCGGGCACCAGGCTCACCGTCATGACCAGCGTTGGATCGACCACCCGATAGCCACGCGCGTGCAGTAACGCGTCCAGGCCGGGCGTGGCGCCACCTCCCACCGAGAAGACGCAGGGCAGGCCCCGGTCGGCATAGAACTTCTCCGCCGCCTCGACGCCCGCTTCCAGATCCCCCGGCTCACCCAGCGGCAGCACGGAGTTGGCCCGCTTGGTCACCCCGTCCGCCGCGCGCAGGATCCAACCCCCCGCGTCCACCCGGTGAATCGCCGGCCAGGCCTGGTCGACCAGCCGGTCGAAGACCTCATCGATCATGCTGCAGGATCCTAACCCCTCGGTCGCCGCACTACGCTCGGTGAGTGTGCTGATTCTGCTGCCTCCGTCCGAGGGAAAGGCCGCGCTGGGTGACGGCCCCGCCCTCGACCTGCCCCGGCTGAGTTTCCCCGCCCTCACCCCGTCCAGGCAGCGCGTCCTGGACGTGCTCACCGTCCTGTGCGAGGGTCCCGCCGCACGGGAGGTGCTCGGGCTGTCGCCAGGACAGGCAGGCGAGATCGGCAAGAACCTGCTGCTGCGCACCGCGCCCACGCTGGCCGCGGCCGACCTGTACACCGGCGTGCTCTACGACAACCTTCACCTGGCCTCGCTCTCCCCCGAGGCCGCGGCGCGGGCCTCGGAGAGTCTGCTGATCTTCTCCGGCCTCTGGGGCCTGCTACGGATCGGCGACCGCATACCCCCGTACCGGCTGTCGATGGGGGTGCGACTGCCGCCGCTCGGCGGTCTTGGCGCCTTCTGGCGCCGATCGGTCACCCCGCTGCTCGACGCCGAGCCCGGTCTGGTGGTTGATCTGCGCTCGGGCACCTACGCGACGGCGTGGCAGCCGGGTGGCAGGGCGGTGGCGGTGCGGGTGCTCAAGGAGGGGAAAGTCGTCAGCCACATGGCGAAGGCCACTCGCGGCGTCATAGCCCGCTCGCTGCTGGAGGGGGGCGTCGATCCACAGAGCCCCGAGGAGCTCACGAAGGTCCTGGACCACCTTGGGCACTCCGTCACTCTCTGTCCACCTCCCAGGGGGAGGCAGTCATGGATACTCAACGTAACGGTGTGATATTCACCACATTTCCCTTATAGCCTCATGGCAGGACCGGGCGGCACGCGTGATCCGGCGTGCACGTCTCGCGCCCCGCTCACGCCGGGACAAGGCGGAGCCGCCCGCAGGCCCGCTCGAACTGCTGAGCGGGATCACCCAGATAGGACCACGGCAACCGGCTGACCCTGCCCCCGGTACGCGTCAGGTGCCCACGCGCGGGCCTGCGCAGGTCTGCCAGGTAGAAGGCGGCCCCGAACAGGTTGTGCGCCTCTATCGACCGTGGATGGCTGTCGCCGCCCAGCCAGCGGCCCGCGTGCGAGACGATCTCGCGCAGCGCCCCGTCCGAGAACCAGCCTCCGCGCGACATCGGGGACCGCTCGGCGGCCACCTGTTCGAAGTGCGCCAGCGGCAGCAGGGCCGCCATCGGGTCCCCGTCGGGCGCCCGCGACACGGCCTGCCTGGCGAACTCCAGCATCTCCTGGGCACTGCCGCCCCAGGCCGGTGACAACGTCATGAGCCTGGCCACATTGGCCGGGAACAGCGTCGGATAACGGCGAACGGTTTCGAACCAGACCGCGTCCTTCTCCTGGCGCGGCCGGTCGAGGCCGAGATAGAGCCACATGATCGACTCCCAGGGCACCGGATCGGACGGCACGAGCGCCGCCGCGGTGAAAAGCGGCTGCCTGGCTCTCTCCATCGCCGCCTGGAACGCCTGCAGACGCTGCGCCTGCACGGCCCGGGCCTTGACATCCGGCTTGATCGTCCAGGCTTCCTCGATGCGGGTACGCCCGAGCCAGAGCCACAGGTCGGGGTTGGCCCGGTCATGGAGCGCCAGCGTCTCAATGGCGCCACTGTGGCCGACGGCCGCCCTGGCCAGCGCCTCGACCCTGAGCGCGCGTCTCTCCGGATCGCCACGGGCCGCGCCGAGCGTGAACGTACCGCTCTCGAACACCCTCCGGCGCACCGCGGCGACCGCGTCGTCGAGCATCACGTCCGCCCACGGACGATCGACGATCACCCGCAGCCTCCGGGCGCGAATCCTGTCAACTTCGGCCACACCCATGAGGCGGGAGCCTAGAAGTTCGTTTCACACCCCGTGCTACCGGCCTATTACACCGGCGTTAATGACGTGGGGCCCGCACCGGACAGTGCGGGCCCCCTGTCAGAAAGCCTCAGTCTAGGTAGTCACGCAGGACCTGCGACCGGGACGGGTGGCGGAGCTTGGACATGGTCTTGGACTCGATCTGCCGGATGCGCTCGCGCGTCACCCCGTAAACCTTGCCGATCTCGTCCAGCGTCTTCGGCTGGCCGTCGGTCAGGCCGAAACGCATCGAGACCACGCCCGCCTCGCGCTCGGACAGCGTGTCCAGAACGGAGTGGAGCTGCTCCTGCAGGAGCGTGAAGCTGACCGCGTCGGCGGGAACGATGGCCTCGGAGTCCTCGATGAGGTCACCGAACTCGCTGTCCCCCTCCTCACCCAGCGGGGTGTGCAGGGAGATCGGCTCGCGACCGTACTTCTGGACCTCGACGACCTTCTCGGGGGTCATGTCGAGCTCGCGGGCCAACTCCTCGGGAGTGGGCTCGCGCCCCAGGTCCTGAAGCATCTGCCGCTGGACGCGGGCCAGCTTGTTGATCACTTCGACCATGTGGACCGGAATGCGGATGGTCCGCGCCTGGTCGGCCATGGCTCGGGTGATCGCCTGCCGGATCCACCACGTGGCGTAGGTGGAGAACTTGTAGCCCTTGGTGTAGTCGAACTTCTCCACCGCGCGGATCAGGCCCAGGTTGCCCTCCTGGATCAGGTCCAGGAAGAGCATGCCGCGGCCGGTGTAGCGCTTGGCCAGCGAGACCACGAGGCGGAGGTTGGCCTCCAACAGGTGGTTCTTGGCCCGGCGGCCGTCCTCGGCGATCCACTCCAGCTCGGCGCGGACGTCGACCGGGAGCCTCTCGCCGTCGGTTCCCAGCTGCTCCTCGGCGAACAGACCGGCCTCGATCCGCTTGGCGAGCTCGACCTCCTGCTCCGCGTTGAGCAGGGGGACCTTGCCGATCTGCTTGAGGTAGTCCTTGACCGGGTCGGCGGTGGCGCCGGCGGCGGCGACCTGCGGCACCGGGGCGTCATCGTCGTCATCGGAGAGGATGAGGACCTCGTCCTCGTTGACCTCGATGGCCTCGGCCTTGGGCTCCTCCTCGGCCTCGGCTTCCACCTCGACCTCGACCTCGACCTCGGCGACGGCCTCCAGGTCGAAGTCCTCGAGCTCGACGTCCTCGAGCTCGAGGACCTCGTCGTCATCGCCGGCGAGCGACTTCGACTCGGACGCGGGAGCCGGAGCGGCTACCTCGGGACCGGCCTTCTTCGGCGGGGCCGGAACCGGCTTCTTGGCAGCCGGGGCGACCTTCTTGGCCGGCGCCGCGGGCCTCTTGGCCGCGGGAGCGGGCTTCTTGGCCGCTGCCGCGGGCTCAGAACCGCCGACGACCGCGGTGACGGTCTCCGGCTGCTCCTTGGCCGCCGCGGCGGTCTTGGTCTTCTTGACGGCGGCGGGCGCGGCCGGGGCAGTGCGGCGCTTGGCCGGAGTGCGGGACTTCTTGGGAGCCGCGGAGTCCTCGGCAGTCAGCCGTACGGTAATGCCCTCTTTGCTGAGGCTTCGCAGGATTCCAGCGACCTGCGCCATCGGAATGTCCGCTTCCTCGACGGCCTTGCGGACATCCTCGGACTCGAGGAACCCCTGCGAGCGCCCCCGCTCCATCAGCTGCTGAATGACGGGCTCGTTCAGCTCGGATGGCTTCGAGCGAGTCGAACTTGCAGGCGACACGAACACCTCTCGAAGGAAAGCGAGACGAGAATGGATCCAGATGCCCAACTAGGGGCACTTCTACCTCTAGTTGTGGTTAGCGAGGCCGCGCGAACCGCGACGCACCTGTCCAGCATTGTGGCATGACACCGTGATCCATACGGCCGCCTCCTGGCGGTTGCCCTCCACCCTAGGCCGACCAAGAGAGTAGTGCGTACGGAAGCGAGGCACCGATACCCGAAAGCAACCGTTATGACTGTTTCATTCAGTCACTCTTCGTGGCGGCGGGAACGTGAATCGCGAGCACTGTGACGTCGTCATCCTGCTCATATCCAGACAACATCCGGTCGACAAGGAAATCTAGCAACATGTGAGGGCTTCCGACCACTTCAGCCGGCGCTTCGGTCACAACAGAGCAAAGATCAGCGAGTCCGGCATCAAGACCACGCTTCCGGTTCTCCACCAGACCATCCGAATACAGGACGGCGGTGTGGCCCGGCGGGACACAGAACCTGAACTGCCTGCGACTCGTGGGCCAGCCCAGCGGGGTGCCCGGCTCGCCGTCACACAGTATCGGCACGCCCTCAGGGGAGACCAGCAGGGGCGGCGGGTGACCGGCCAGCGCCAGCGTGCCCTCTCCGGTGCCGGGCTCGACGACCATGTAGGCGAGGGTCGTGACCTGCTCCTCCTCCTCGGTCGCCTCGAAGACCCGGTCGAGGCCGGTGAGGACCGCCGCGGGCGGCGGGTTGGTCAACGCCAGGGCCCGCATGGCGTTGCGGATGCGGCCCATCCCCGCCGCGGCCTTGACACCCTTGCCCATGACGTCGCCGACCACCGCCGCGACCCGGCCGTCCTGGAGCACGAACGCGTCGTACCAGTCACCGCCGACCTGCACATGGCGGCTTCCCGAGCGGAACCGCTGGGCCAGTACCAGCCCCCTGACCACCGGCAGGCGATCGGGCAGCAGGCTGCGCTGGAGCGTCTCGGCGGTGCGGTGCTCGCGCTCGAACAGGGTGGCCCGCTCCACGGCGAGGGCGCACTGCCCGGCGAGCGCCTCCAGGAACACCCCGTCCTCCTGGGAGATCTTCTGCGGGCGGGTGAAGGAGAATCTCAGTGCCCCGAGCGCGCGACCCGCGGCCAGCAGCGGCAGGCCCACCCAGGCCCGCTCGTCACTGTGGGCGATGAAACCGGTGATGCTGTCGTCATCGCCGCCCGCGTCGACCAGTTGGGACCGCAGGCTGTCCGGCGACTCGGCGAAGACCGGGCGCCGGCTGTTGACCGCCATGGTCATCACGCTGGAGTGCGACAGCGGGATCTCCTCGCCGGGCGCGCCCGGAACGTCGGGGATGCCACCGCTGTTGACCAGCTTCAGCGCGGCCCGGTCGACGTCGAGCAGCGCCACCGCCGACCGGTCGGCGGCCAGCGCCGTACGACCCACGTCGATGATGACCTGGACCACCTGCTCGACGGTGAGCGCCTCGGCGAGCAGCGCCGTGGCGCCCTGCAGGCGCGCGGTCCGCAGGGCCGCGGCGCCGAGCTGATCGGTCAGGCGGCCCCGCATCTCCTCGGCCTCGCGCTGCGGGGTGACATCGGTGTTGGCCCCCACCCATTCGACGACCCGGTTGTGCCGGATGATCGGGACGGCGCGCACCTCGAAGTGCCGGTAGCCGCTGGCCCGGGTGCGGACCCGGTAGCTCCACTCGAACATGATCCGGCCGCGCAGCGCCTCACGCCAGGCCTCCTCGGTGTGCGGGCGGTCGTCCGGGTGGACGGCCTCCAGCCAGCCGTGGGTCAGGTACTCCTCCAGCCCCTGGCCGGTGATGGCCCGCCACTGCGGCGCGTCCTCCTCCACGACGCCGTTGGGCGCGGTGATCCAGACCAGCTGGGACTGGGCCTCGACCAGCGAGCGGTATCGCTCCTCGCTGCGCCTGAGATCCTCCTCAACCTGCCTGCTGTCGGTGATGTCGACGCCGACCAGGCAGATCGCGCGCAATGCGCCCTTGTCGTCGTGGATCGGGGAGAAGGTCAGCGACCAGTGGTGGGTCTCACCACCGGCGGTGCGCACCCGGATCCGCTAGTCGCCGTCGACCGAGGCTCCCGCGACCATGCTCCGCACCGAGCCCTCGATCAGGGCGGTCAGGTCGGCGGAGAGCAACTCACCGGGGGCCCGTC
>NZ_JBEXGU010000119.1:0-29539 GCF_040607515.1 Streptosporangium sp. NPDC005286
CCGGGGACCCGCGACCGCCGGTCGCGGCCCGGGCGCCTTCGGGTGGCAGGAGAACGAGCACGGATTCCCCGACAGCGGGAAGCCTGACCTCTCCGCCACCCCGCCGCACGGCTTCCCCCCGATCGATCCGGAGTTCGGGGCGCCCGTCGCCGGACGCCCGGAAGCTCCCGCCGCCCCGCCGTACGGCCCGCTCCCCGGCGACCCCGCCGGCCCGGGAGCCCCGATGTCCTCGCAGCCCTGGCGCCCGCCGGGGCCCGAGTCCTCCGACGGCGCCTTCGGCCGCTCTCCCGGCCTGGGCACCGACCTGTTCGCGATCGCGGGTCAGAACGGCCGGCACGCCCCCGGCGCCCCCGGTGCCCCCGGGGAGCAGCAGGCCCCCTCGAAAAAGCCCCCGATCGGCATCCTCGTCCTCATGGGCGTGGCCGCGATCGCACTGGTAGTGATCATGATCCTGGTGGTGGCCGCCTTCTCCTGAGGACTCCCCCGGTAAGGACCCGCACCCGCCGGTTTGATTCCCTCCCTGGGACGCAGACTGGACGTATGAGCGAGTATCGGATCGAGCATGACTCGATGGGCGAGGTGCGGGTGCCTGCGGGCGCGAAGTGGCGGGCGCAGACCCAGCGGGCGGTGGAGAACTTCCCCGTCTCCGGGCGCGGGCTGGAGGTTCCGCACATCTCCGCACTCGGCCTGATCAAGGCCCTCTCCGCCGAGGTCAACGCCGAACTGGGGGTGCTCGACAAGGAGATGGCGCAGGCGATCGCCGAGGCCGCCACCGACGTCGCGGAGAACGAGTGGGACGGCGAGTTCCCCGTCGACGTCTTCCAGACCGGCTCCGGCACCTCCTCCAACATGAACGCCAACGAGGTGATCGCCACCCTCGCCGAGGAGCGGCTGGGCCGCCCCGTCCACCCCAACGACCACGTGAACGCCTCACAGTCGTCCAACGACGTGTTCCCCACCTCCATCCACGTCGCCGCCATGACCGAGGTGTCGTACCACCTGCTCCCCTCCCTACGGCACCTGGCCACCGCGCTGCGGGACAAGTCACTGGAGTTCGACGGCGTGGTGAAGGCGGGGCGCACGCACCTGATGGACGCCACCCCGGTCACGCTGGGCCAGGAGTTCGGCGGGTACGCCACGCAGATCGACAACGCCATCGGGCGGGTGCGCGGCGCGCTCCCGCACCTCGCCCAGCTGCCCCTGGGCGGTACGGCGGTCGGCACCGGCGTCAACACCCCTCCCGGCTTCGCGGCCAAGGTCATCGAGAAGCTGCGCGAGGCCACCGGGCTGCCGTTCTCCGAGGCTCCCGACCACTTCGAGGCCCAGGGGGCCCGGGACGCCATCGTGGAGCTCTCCGGCCAGCTCCGCACGGTCGCGGTCTCGCTCAACAAGATCGCCAACGATCTCCGCTGGATGGGTTCCGGCCCCCGGGCGGGGCTGGGCGAGATCAACCTGCCCGACCTCCAGCCCGGCTCGTCGATCATGCCGGGCAAGGTCAACCCGGTCGTCCCCGAGGCGGTGACCATGGTCGTCGCCCAGGTCATCGGGAACGACGCGGCCATCGCCTTCTCCGGCGCCTCGGGCACGTTCGAGCTCAACGTGATGCTCCCGGTCATCGCGCGCAACATCCTGGAGTCCATCCGGCTGATCGCCAACGCCTCCCGGCTACTGGCCGACCGGTGCGTGCACGGCATAACCGCCAACACCGACCGCCTGCGCGAGTACGCGGAGTCCTCGCCGTCGATCGTCACCCCACTCAACCCCTACGTCGGGTACGAGGAGGCCGCCAAGATAGCGAAGCAGGCCCTGGCCGAGCGCAAGACCATCCGCGAGGTCGTCATCGAGCGCGGCCACGTCACCAACGGCACCCTCACCGAGGAACGGCTCGACGACCTGCTCGACGTGCTGTCCATGACCCGGCCTCCGTCCTAGCTCCCGCCTACCGCGCCTCCGCTCACCACGGTCGCCCGGACGCGCCCCGCCGCGTCGTGCCGCGGCTCCCTCCCCCGCCTCGCGAGGCACCGCCTGACCGGCCCACGCCACGGCGAGATCCGCAGGGCGGTGCCCGGAGCCGCGCCCCGACCTGCGCCGTGCACCGGTCACCTGCGAAACTGCGAGACATGACCCAGATCAAGTTCTACGGCCGCCGGGACGTGTGGTCCGGCCGGCGTCAGGAGATCTCCGACACCGTCCACGGCTGCCTGGTGGACGTCTGGCAGCTCCCCGAGGACAAGCGGTTCCACCGGTTCCTGCTGCTGGACGCCGAGGACCTGGTCTGCCCGCAGCGGAGCGAGCGGTACCTCATCGTGGAGATCGTCTGCTTCGGCGGCCGGTCGGACGAGGCCAAGCGCGCGCTGATCCGCGCCCTGTTCACCAGGACCGGGGAGGCACTCGATCTCCCCGCCGAGGACCTGGAGATCGTGATCCTGGAGTCGCCCAAGGTCAACTGGGGCATCCGCGGCCTCCCCGGCGACGAGCTGACGCTCATGTATCCGGTCACCATCTGAGACACCGCCTTCCCCTCGGCGGTGGCCGGCCCGGGAGGCTCGTACTCCGGCACGCATCGACATCTCCCCGAACCGGGCGGGAGGGCGGAGCCAGGCCACATATACCGGGAATGGAGTGTGGGGGTGGGCGACATGGGCTGGGATTCAGGTCATTGCCTAGATTCGGCAGCATGATGGACCTAGCGGGTCGGCGCGCCGTGGTGACCGGGGCGGGCAGCGGGATCGGGCGCGCCTGCGCGCACCGGCTGGCCGCGGCCGGAGCACACGTGCTGGTGGTCGACATCGACGCCGAGGCCGCGGCCAAGGTCGCCGCGGAGATCTCGGGGACACCCGTCGTCGCGGACCTGTCGGCACCGGACTTCACCCGGGCGATCCCGCCCGGCACGGACATCCTGGTGAACAACGCGGGGTTCCAGCACGTCGCCCCGATCGAGAAGTTTCCCCCCGAGGTGTTCTCCAAAATACTCAAAGTGATGGTGGAGGCGCCCTTCCTGCTGGTCAGGGAGGCGCTGCCGGGAATGTACGAGCGCGGCTGGGGCCGGATCGTCAACATCTCCTCGGTCCACGGGCTCCGCGCCTCGCCCTACAAGTCCGCGTACGTCACCGCCAAGCACGCCCTCGAAGGGCTGTCCAAGGTGATCGCCCTGGAGGGCGCCCCACACGGCGTCACCTCCAACTGCGTCAGCCCCGCCTACGTCCGCACCCCCCTGGTGGAGAACCAGATCGGCGCCCAGGCCGGGACCCACGGCATCGGCAGGGACGAGGTGGTCGAGCAGATCATGCTCGCCCCCGCCGCCATCAAACGGCTCATCGAACCCGCGGAGGTAGCCGAACTCGTCGCCTACCTCTGCGGCCCGCACGCCTCCTCCATAACCGGCACCTCCCTCTCCCTCGACGGCGGCTGGACCGCCCGCTGACCCCCGCGGGACCGCACCGGGAGTGAACCGAGGAACAAAGAAGTCTCCGATAAAAAGGACGCGACATAAGGGACGGGCCAAACGCCCCATCTCAAGGGACTACCCGTGAGGCCGCGCCGGCGACTGGACCGAGGAGTGCCGTGAGGCCGCGCCGGGGACTGGACTGAGGAGTGCCTGTGAGGCCGCGCCGGGGACTGGACTGAGGAGTGAAGGAGCGAAGCGGATGAACGACGAGGGAAGGAGCCGGATAAGAGCGGCCTCACCGCGACGCGCCAGCGTCGCCGACAACACAGAGCGAAGCGGATGAACGACGAGGGAAGGAGCCGGATCCCAGCGGCCTCACCGCGACGCGCAGCGTCGCCGACAACACGCGTCGCAATTAACACCATCTTTCTTGAGCTGCTGGCCAGGGAGGCGTCGGCGGTCGAGTTCGAGGGACCCGTTCTCGCGGCGAGGAGCGCCGGCATCGGCGCGGAGGCGCTGGCCGAGCTGGAAGAGGCCAAGCTCACCGCGTTGAAGGTACGGGCGTTGCTGCGGCGCAGGGCGAAGCGTGAGGCGGAGCTGTCCGCGCTGTTCGACACGGCCGGCGACCTCGCGGGACTGCGGGATCTGGACGCCGTCCTGGAGGCCATCGTGCACCGGGCCAGGCAGCTGCTCGGCACCGATGCCGCCTACATGACACTGCACGACCCCGAGCGGGGCGACACCTGGATGCGGGTGACCGACGGCTCGGTCTCGGCGAAGTTCCGGGCGCTACGGCTGCCCATGGGCGCGGGTCTCGGCGGGCTGGTGGCCCAGACCGCCACCCCGTACTCGACCGCCGACTACTTCGCCGACGCGCGCTTCCGGCACAAGACCGACATCGACGACGCGGTACTGGAGGAGGGGCTGGTCGCCATCCTCGGCGTGCCGCTCAAGCTGGGCACTCGGGTGATCGGGGTGCTGTTCGCGGCCAATCGGAGCGTACGGCCCTTCACCCAGGACGAGGTCGTGCTGCTCGGCTCGCTGGCCGCGCACGCGGCGGTGGCGATCGACAACGCCCGGCTGCTACAGGAGACCAGGAACGCGCTGGAGGAGCTCAGCGAGGCCAGCCGGCAGGTGAACGCGCACAGCCAGGCGGTGGAACGCGCGGCTCTCGCACACGACCGGATGACCGGTCTGGTGCTGCGCGGCGGCGGGGTCGAAGACGTGGCGGCGGTGGTGACGGAGGTGCTCGGCGGCTCGCTGACGGTGCTCGACGACGCCGGACGCCCGATCGCCGGGGACGCGAACGTGCTGGAAGGCACGCTGGACGAGGAGACGCTCGACCGGGCGGAATCCGAGCAGAGATCGGCACCGAGATCCACCCAGAGGTCGGCGCGGAAGCCGGCCCGGAGGTCCGGTGCCGGTCGGAAGGAGGGCTCCGGGCAGCCGCCGCGGAAGGCGGCGGACGTGATCGCGGACGCCGCGCGGTCGTCGAGGGCACTCGGGCGCACCGTGTGGCGGGGGAACCTGCTGGTCGCCTCGGTGGACGTGGGTGCGGAACCGCTGTGCACGCTGGTGTTGCGCAACGGCGGCCAGATGTCGGACGCCGATCATCGCATCCTGGAGCGGGCCGCGCTGGTCACCGCGTTGCTGCTGCTGTTCCGGCGCACGGTGGCCGAGGCGGAGGGCCGGGTCAGGGGCGAACTGCTCGACGACCTGATCTCGCGGCCCGAACTCGACGGCCTGGCCGACCGGGCCCGGCGGGTGGGCGTGAACCTGGACGCCGACCACGTGGTGGTCGTGGTCCGCCACGGCGGCGGGCGGGAGCGGGCCGCCTTCTGGGCGTCCTCCCAGGCGGCCCTGCACCACGGCCTGGCCGCCCAGCGCGGTGACGAGGTGGTCCTGCTGCTGCCGGGGGACCGGCCCGGCCCGCTGGCGAAGCGGGTGGCGACCGAACTGAGCGCCTCGCTGGGCCACCCGGCCACGGCGGGCGCCGGAGGACCCGTACGCGGCGCCGCGGAGGTGGCCGCGGGGCACCGGGAGGCCCAGCGCTGCGCCGACGCCCTGGTGGCCCTGGGGCGGGCCGGAGACGGTGCCGACGCCAGAGAGCTCGGCTTCGTCGGACTGCTGGTCGGCGAGGGACGCGACATCGGGGCGTTCCTCACCTCGACGCTCGGCCCGGTGATCGACTACGACGCCCGCAAGGGCACCGCGCTGGTGCGGACGCTCACCGCGTACTTCGGCGTGGGCGGCTCGCTGTCGCGTACGAGCGAGACCCTGCACATCCATGTCAACACGGTCACCCAGCGTCTGGATCGGATCGGCCAGCTCCTCGGTGACGACTGGCAGGCGCCCGACCGGGCCCTGGAGATCCAACTCGCTCTCCGCCTGCACCGCCTCAGCGGCTGACTCGGCGGCCCACGCGGTCCTCCGCTCCGATCCCCCGGCGGCGCCGAGCCCCTGCCGCCGAGCCCGGCCGCCGCGGGCGTATCGCACGGCCCCGAACACCCACATAGGACGCTTGTCGGCTATGGCTGTCACCCCCATAGGAGTGACGCCGGTCACTACGTACGGTAGCCGAAATCCCCCCAACAGCGACTCCCCCTGGTGAGTGAGATGGCAGAGAAAACCCGAACCCCCATCGGAAAGATCGTCGGCGCCAGCCTCATCGGCACCACGATCGAGTGGTATGACTTCTTCCTTTACGGTTCCGCCGCCGCCCTGGTCTTCCCGAAGCTCTTCTTCCCCGAGTCGGAGCCGCTGACCGGTACCCTGCTGGCGTTCCTGACCTACGCGGTGGGCTTCGTGGCCCGCCCGCTGGGCGCACTGGTCTTCGGGCACTACGGCGACCGGGTCGGCCGCAAGAAGCTGCTGGTGCTCAGCCTGCTGCTGATGGGCGGGGCGACCTTCCTGATCGGCTGCCTGCCGACCCACGCCGCGATCGGCATGGTGGCACCGCTGCTGCTGACCCTGCTCCGGCTCGTCCAGGGCTTCGCCCTCGGCGGTGAGTGGGGAGGCGCGGTGCTCATCGTCTCCGAGCACGGCGACGCGGAGCGCCGCGGCTTCTGGGCCTCCTGGCCGCAGGCGGGCGCCCCCGGCGGCAACCTGCTGGCCACCGCCGTGCTGGCGGCGCTGGCCGCGATCCAGACGGACGAGGCCTTCCTGAGCTGGGGATGGCGGGTGCCCTTCCTGCTCTCCGGCGCGCTGGTACTGGTCGGCATGTGGATCCGGCTGTCCATCAGCGAGTCGCCGGTCTTCCAGCAGGCCGTCGCCAACGCCGAGCCCGCCCCGTCCATGCCGATCGTCGAGGTGTTCAGGCACCACTGGCGGGACGTGATCACCGCGATCGGCGCCCGCTTCGCGGAGAACGTCTCCTACTACATCCTCACCGCGTTCGTGCTGGTCTACGCGACGACGTCGGCGGGGCTGACGAAACCCGTCGTGCTCAACGCGGTGCTGATCGGGTCGGCCGTCCACTTCGTCTCGATCCCGCTGTGGGGGGCGCTCTCCGACCGGCTCGGCCGCCGCCCCGTCTACCTGATCGGCGCCGCCGGGGTGGGCCTGTGGGCCTTCGCGTTCTTCCCGCTGATCGACACGAAGAACTTCGCCGCGGTCACCCTGGCGGTGACCGTCGGGCTGATCCTGCACGGTGCGATGTACGGCCCGCAGGCGGCGTTCTTCTCCGAGTTGTTCGCCACCAGGATGCGCTACTCGGGCGTGTCGATCGGCTCGCAGCTCGCCTCGATCATCGCGGGCGGCCTGGCCCCGCTGATCGCGGTGGCCCTGCTGAGCGCCTACGAGTCGTCGCTGCCGGTCATGCTGTACGTGGTCGGAGCCGCCGTAGTCACCCTGATCACCGTGTACGTCTCACGTGAGACCCGGGGACGTGACCTCGTCACCCTCGGTACCCGCGACGAGGCCCCGACCACCCGCTGAGCATGATGGAGAGACATCTGATGCGCATCGAGAGCCGGCGGGTACCCACCGCCCGCATCACCCAGAACGTGCTGTCCGCCGCCGATGGGACGGCAGGTGGCGAGCCGGTGCTGTTCGTGCACGGGAACGTGTCGAGCTCCGCCTTCTGGCGGGACACGTTGCTCGCCCTGGCGGAGGCGGGTCACCGGCCGCTCGCCGTCGACCTGCGGGGCTTCGGCGACACCGAGCCGGCCCCGGTCGACGCCACCCGCGGCCTGCGGGACTACTCCGACGACGTGCTCGCCCTCATCGACGCCCTCGGGCTGGACGGCGTGCACCTGGTCGGCTGGAGCATGGGCGGCGGGGTGGTGCTGCAGGCGCTGCGGGACCGGCCGGCCGTCGTGCGGAGCGTGACGCTGGTCAATCCGGTCTCCCCGTACGGCTTCGGCGGCACACACGGCCCCGACGGGGCGCTGAACCACCCCGACGGCACGGGCGCCGGCGGCGGGTCGGCGAACCCGGACTTCGTGAAGCTGCTCGCGGCGGGGGACGCCTCCGACGACTCCCCGACGTCACCGAGGAACGTGATGCGGACCACGTACGTGAAGCCCGGCACAGTGATCAAGGACGAGGACGCCCTGGTCGCGTCGATGCTCTCCACGAGGGTCGGCGATGACCACTACCCGGGCGACGTGGTGACGTCGGAGGAGTGGCCGGGGGTGCGTCCCGGCACGCGGGGCGTGCTCAACTCCTTCTCACCGACGCACTTCCGGATCGACGACCTGCACACGATCGACCCGAAGCCGCCGATCCTGTGGGTCAGGGGCGAGGCCGACGTGATCGTCTCCGACACCTCGCTGTTCGACCTGGCCCACCTGGGCGCCCTGGGGGTCGTCCCCGGCTCCCCCGGCACCCCGGCGCAGCCGATGATCACCCAGACCCGCGCCGTCCTGGAACGGTACGGCCCGTACACCGAGGTAGTCCTGGACAGCGGTCACAGCCCGCACATCGAGCGCCCGGAGGAGTTCCGCACCGCCCTCACCCGCCATTTGCGACGCTAGCGCGTCGCGGTTCGGCCGCTCGAACCCGGCTCCTTCCCTCGTCAAGAGGGGCCGCTCGTTCCTCACGACCCCTCTCTCCTCAGTCCAGTCGCCGGCGCGTCCTCACGGGAGTCCCTCATGATAGATCGCTTGACTCGTCCCCTACGGTGCCTCTCGGAATGGGTTACCCCGCCCGTTCCTCGCGGTGCTTCCCGGTCCGGCCGTCGGCGGGGTCCGGTCATGGCCGGAGGGCTCGCCGCCGTCATCTTCACCGCCCTCCTGGCGGGCAGTCCCGCGGCGAGCGCGGGGACCTCTCCCGCGCACTGCGCCCGGCTGGACCGGGTGGTGGTGCCGGGGGCCGAGCACCAGGTGAAGGCGTGCCTGAACGACCTCACAACGGCCGGCACGATCATCTCCGGGCACACCGACCCGGCCGACTGGGCGGGCCTGCACCCGGCGGGGGCGGTCAACCCCACGGGCGTGCCCGGCATCCAGGTCGACGGCTACTTTCCCGACACCTCGACCTCCAACACCACGCACGGCTGGAACCACGACTCGCAGTTCGTGCTCCGGCTGCCCGACGACTGGAACGGCGGGCTGGTGGTCGCGGGCACCCCCGGCAACAGGGAGCAGTACGCGAACGACTTCACCATCTCCGACTGGGCGCTGGCCAGGGGCTACGCCTACGCCGTGACGGACAAGGGCAACGTCGGCGTCACCTTCTACCAGGACGGCCGCAGGCCCGGCGACGCGGTCGCGGAGTGGAACGACCGGGTCACGCAGGTCGCGGTCGCGGCCAAGGCCGTCGTCGCGCAGCGCTACGGCAGGCTCCCGAAGCGGACCTACGCGGCGGGCATCTCCAACGGCGGATACCTGGTCCGCTGGCAGTTGGAGAACCGGGCCTGGCTCTATGACGGCGGGATCGACTGGGAGGGCACGCTCTGGCGGGTCAAGGGCGACAACCTGCTCAACTACCTGCCCCCGGCACTGCGGGCCTACCCGGCGGGCGACACCCAGGCGATGTACGACGCCGGGTTCGCACGCGGGTCGGAGTTCCTGTGGCCCTTCCACTACCAGTACTACTGGGACCTGACCCAGCGCGTCTACCGCGAGGAGCTCGACCCCACCTTCGACGGCGACACCGAGGCGGGCACCCCGTTCTGCGCCTCGGGCACCCCCGCCTGCGACGCCGACTACGACTACGACGCGCGCAAGCCGTACGCGGCGGTGCGGAAGATCGGGCTCACCGGCCGGATCGGCAAGCCGCTGATCACGATCCACGGCACGCTGGACACGCTGCTGCCGATCTCCCGCTCCGGTGACGTCTACGCGGAGATGGTCGGCGGGCACCGGCCGTTCCGGTACTACCGGGTCACCGACGGAACCCATGTGGACAGCCTCTACGCCGCCTACCCCGACAGGCTTCGCCCGCTGCTGCCGTGCTTCCGCAGCGCGTTCGAGGCCATGGAGGGCTGGGTGGAGCGCGGGCAGAACCCGCCGCCGAGCGCGACCCTGCCGAGGCCCTCCGGCGGTGACCTGCCCAACGAGTGCCGGCTGGGCGCCTGACATGGTCGTCGGTACGGGTGACCGGTCTCTGCCCGGCGAATGTCAGCTGAGCATGTAGCGGCGCTGCATGGTCTTGGTGACCCGGACCGCGTTCCTGACCCCCGGTATCCGCAGCGCGAGGCGTTTCAGCAGCGGGTACCAGGGCTCGGGAGGCCGGGCCGCGGCGGACTTGAGGATCTCCACTCGCCCGCCGCGGTTCATCTCCATCTTGAAGCGGAGCCCGGTCTCCTTACCGTCCACCCGTAGGAAGGGCGCCCAGACGCCCGGCGCGAGGAACCCCTCCCGGTATGCCAGCCGGGTCGGGATCTTGGCGATCAGCCGCCCGGCGAGCTGCCCGGGGACGCCCGGCTCGACCAGGGCGGGCGCGGCGACCTCGCGTTCCCTGCCGGTGGTCTGGCGGAGCACCAGCTCCACGGGCGGCCCCCCGCTCGGCGGCACGTACGGCACGGGCACGACCACGAAGACGTGCTTGCGCTGCCTGATCACCGTCGTACCCGGCGAGACCAGGACGATCGACTCGGAGAACGAGCGGGGCTCCACGCAGATCCCCAGCTCCCCCCGGTCCGACCACCAGGGGACGACCAGCCGCTTGGAGTAGTCGGCGACCACCCCGGTGCAGTTCAGCGGGGACCCGGTCACCCGGGTACGGGCCTGCTGAGCCCCCCCGTACATGCGCACGTGGATCTCCCAGAGCCCCGGCGGCAGCGGGCCGTCCACGGCCGCCGAGTCGACGTCCAGCCGTGCCGTGCCGGTGACCTGGAGCCTGACCCCGTTACGGTGACGGCAGCGGATCATCGAGCACTCCACCGGCAGGAAGTAGACGACCCCGGTCTCCTCGTGCCTGATGTAGACCTCGAACCGCGCCCTGGCAGCGGCCTGGCTGACGTCGGCCATCTCGGGTGGGAGGCGGAGCCCGTCCAGGGGCACCGGAGGCTCCCAGAGCAGGCCGTCCTGCCCGTAGGGGATGAAGCGCATCGGGGTGCCGTCGGACTGCATGATCTCCACGGTCAGCCCCATGGTGAGCACGCCGTCGTCCCAGACGACGTCCATCAGGTCGGCCTGGAGGTGGATGCCCTGGGTGGCTCCGGCCAGCATGACGAGCTGGTCGAGCCTGCCCGCCCGCAGCAGCGCGGCGCGGGCCCGCAACTGCACCGGCAGCAGCAGGTCGAGGCGCGGGGGGAAACGCTGGACCACCAGCTCGCGCAGGGTCGTGAAGGTGGCCGCGCGGCCCAGGGAGGAGGTGGCGAACGCACCTCCGCCGAGCCGTCGCAGCACCGCGGTGCGGAACCACTGGGCGTACATCCGATCGCGCCTGCGGCCCTCGGGGACCTCGTCGTCGATGATGTCGAGCAGCTCGCGCAACTCGGCGGCCCAGACGTACGGGTCCTCCTGCGGCTCGGTCCGCTCGGCGACGTGACAGCAGACCTGGTCGGCCATGACCACGATGATCTTGGCCCGCAGGTAGGCGCGGACGACGAAGGCCTGCTCGGCCAGGCGCCCGCCGGGGTCGGAGAAGTTCAGCGCCTCGTCGTCGAGAAAGGCCCTGCGGAAGAGCTTGTGCGGGGTGAGCAGCGTGAGCAGCCGGTCCTTGACCACGTCGGCACGCTCACGGTTGACGTCGAAGACCGGGGAGGGCGGCTTCTGGTCGTCGACCAGCCGCCCGATGAGGATGTCGGCCTCGGTCTCCACGGCACGCCGGTACATCAGCTCCAGAGCCATCCGTTCCAGGCGGTCGGTCTGGCCGAGCATGTAGACGTACTCGCCTCTGGCCACCATGAGTGCGACATTGCGGCCGCGCATCGGCGAACCGGTCCGCTCCAGGTGGAGCACCTTGACGTTCGACCGCACCGCGGCCACCGCGTCGAGGCGCTGCTGGATCCCGTCGTCGGAGCCGTCGTCGGCGAAGATCACCTCGTAGTCCTCGGAGGCCATCGACTGTTCCAGCACCGACCGGATACAGGCGTCGGCGCCATCACCGGGGTTGTGCACCGGCACTACCACGCTGACCTTCACATCCATGCGGCCAAGGGTGCGATGCCCGGGGCCGGGAGACGGTCAGACTTGCCGAGTCCTGGTCTCTCAGTACCAGCCTTTGGCCTGGGAATGGGCCCAGGCCCCACAGGGCGTGCCGTAGCGGCCCTTGATGTAGGTGAGCCCCCACTCGATCTGGGTGGCCGGGTTGGTCTGCCAGTCGCTTCCCGAGCTGGCCATCTTGTGGCCGGGGAGGGACTGGGGGATGCCGTAGGCGCCACTGGAGGTGTTCATGGCGCGCTCGTTCCAGCCGCTCTCCTTCATCCAGAGCTTCTCCAGGCAGCCCCACTGGTCGGCCCAGCCCCTGGACTCCAGCATCTGCTTGCCCAGCGCCCTGTTGCCGGTCGGGTTGGCGGTGCCCGGGGGGAGCCGCTGCGGGTTGAACCCGCCACCGCCCGGCGCCTCGTCAACGATCTTGACCGGGTTGAGCACCTTGCGGTTGTCCCGCTCGGCGGCGATCTTGTCGGCCTTGAGCGCCTGGGCCGCCTGGGCCTTCAGCATGTCGGACTCCAGGTCGGAGCCGAACGGGTCGGAGCCGAGCACCTGCGCCATCTCTTCCAGGGTGAGCGGCTGCGTGGGCGGCGCCGAGGCGTTCTGGACCGCGGTGTAGGCGGTGAAGGCTCCGCCACCCACCACGACCACGACCGCGGTGCCCAGGATCAGGACGCGTTTGGGGGTCAGACGGCCTGGCGCCTTCGTCCTGGCCGTTCTGCGGTTCGCACGGCGGGCACGAGGCGCCGCCGAGCGGTCCTTCAGTTGCTGTGATCCTGGACTCACGACCTATGAGCTTGCCGTGCGGAGGGGGGTGGTCCGCAACCGGATCGGCAGACTTGGTCGGCGCCATACGAGATCCGCCGGGCTTCTCCTAAGCTAATCACCAGGCCACGGGCGCTTTCCCGGCAAGGAAAAGATGGAAGTGATTTTGCTCACATTTTACCCTACGGCGCCGCTTCGCCTCTCTATGTGATCACGGGAGTGCCTGAATCATGGTTTGACTCCCTTATTCAGGTACTGTTTGCCTTATGTCGGGGTTCGTGACCTGGCAGATCCATCCAAGCCTTGGGAGAATGATTACCCGGTGGCAGGCATCCTCCTCGTCGAAGACGACCCCTCGGTCAGGACCGGGCTGGAGCTGGCGCTCACCCGGCAGGGCCACTCCGTCACCGCATACGCCAGCGGTGAGGAGGCGCTTGAGCACATCAGGTCCCGCCGCCCCGAGATCGCCATCCTGGACGTCATGCTGCCCGGCATCGACGGCGTCGAGGTGTGCCGCCGCATCCGCAGGCTGGACCAGCTTCCGGTGATCCTGCTCACCGCCAGGGGCGACGACCTCGACGTGGTCGTGGGGCTGGAGGCCGGGGCCGACGACTACGTGGTCAAGCCGGTCGAGCCGCGAGTGCTGGACGCCCGCATCCGCGCCGTCCTGCGCCGGATGGAGTCGGTCGCCTCCGACCGCATCACCTTCGGCGACCTGGTCATCGACAGGGGCGCGCTGAAGGTGTCGCTGAGCGGCCGCGAGGTCCACCTCACCCCCACCGAACTGCGGCTCCTGCTCGAACTCGTCCGCCATCCCGGCCAGGTGCTCAACCGCAGATACCTGCTGCGGGCCGTCTGGGACCACACGCACGTCGCGGACTCCCGGCTGGTCGACGCCTGTGTCCAGCGGGTCCGCGCCAAGATAGAGGCGGTTCCCGCCGAGCCCGAGTTCATCCACACGGTACGGGGATTCGGCTACCGGTTCAGCCCACCGTGAAACGTACCCACACCGGCCTGCGCGGCCGTCTGGTGATCACCTTCACCCTGATCGCCGTCACCGCCTCCTCGCTGGTCGCCGGGATCGGCTACGAGTTCGTCAAGAGCCGCATGATCGGACGCGCCGAGCAGGTGGCCGTGAGCGACGTGCGCGACATCCTGGAGGGCATCAGGGTGCCCATCGGCGCGCTCTGGCCCGGAGACAGCCCGCCGACCGACGACGAGATCAGCGCGCTGCAGAAGAGCCTGCGCCCGCAGGGCGGCAGGGTGGTGGTCCGCTACGAGGACTTCCTCTACCCCGACGGCGAATTCGGCATCAGGGACGTCCCCGGCGACCTCGCCGCCAGGGCCACCCAGCGGATGGTCGCCAAGCGGCAGACCATCAACGGCGGCATGTGGCTGCTCATCGGCACCCCGGTCTGGCGGATCGAGCCCATCCACACCGCCCAGCCCACCGGGATGACCGTCTTCGTGTTCGCCCCCCTCATCGAGGAGGAGCGCCTTCTCAGCGGCCTGCGGCAGCCGCTGGCCGTCGCCAGCGTCGCCATGCTGATCATCGCGCTGGCCCTGGGACTGCTGTCGGCCCGGCAGCTCCTGCTGCCGGTCAGGCGGCTCGGCTCCGCGGCCCGCGCACTCGGCGCCGGCCACCTGGACACCCGCCTGCCCGTGCACGGCCAGGACGAGCTCGCCGAACTCACCGCCACGTTCAACGACACCGCCGCCGCCCTGGAGCGGAGCGTCTCCGAGCTCCGCTCGCTGGAGGCGATGTCCCGCCGCTTCGTCGCCGACGTCTCCCACGAGCTCAGGACCCCGCTGACCGCGATGACCGCGGTCACCGACATGCTCTCCGAGGAGGCCGAGCGGCTGCCACCCGAGCCCGCGGCCGCCGTGCAGCTGGTGTTGCGGGAGATCGCGCGGCTGCGGACCCTGGTGGAGCAGCTCATCGAGGCGAGCCGGTTCGACTCGGGTACCGCGACGCTGAACGTGGACACTGTGAACATCATCGACGTGATCTGGGACTGCCTGGAGATGCGCGGCTGGTCGGACCAGGTACGGGTGAACGTGCCCCAGGGACTGGTCTTCTCCGTCGATCCCCGGCGATTCGACGTCATCGTGGCCAACCTGGTGGGCAACGCCCTACGCCACGGGGAGCCTCCCGTGATGGTGACCGCCCGCAGTACTCCGAACGGCCTGGAGGTGAAGGTGCGCGACCACGGCAAGGGCATCCCCGCCAAGGATCTGCCGTTTGTGTTCAACCGCTTCTACAAGGCGGGCGCCCGGGGCGACGGCAGCGGGCTCGGCCTGTCCATCGCGCGGGCCAACGCCCAGTTGCACGGCGGCACGATCTCGGTCCGCGCGCAGCGGCCGGGAACCCTCTTCACGGTCTGGCTGCCCCCGGCATGAGACGCCTCACCTGCCTGCTCGCCGTCCTCGCGGTCCTGTGCGGATGCGGCATCTCTCCCACCGAGGTCCAGGACTACGGCCGCCCGCCGGTGATCAGCTACAGCCCGACCTGGGTGACCGTCTATCTGCTCCGTGACGGACGGCTGGAACCGGCCAGGATCCCGGTGGTCTCCGACTCGGCCAAGAACATCATCGACACCCTCTTCCGGGCGGGCAAGCAGCCGCCGAAACGGGGGCTGACCAGCGCGCTCAACAACTTCAGCCACTACGACACCAAAACCACCCGGTACTCCGACAACACCGACCAGCGCAACGATCCGGACGACAGCCTGGGCTACCGGCTGAATGTGATCATCACGGGCGAGGGCAGGATCTCCAAGGAGGGCCTCGCCCAGATCACCTGCACCATCCGGCAGAACAAGCAGGAGAGCATCTGGAGCGTCGAGATCACCCGGCTCTTCCCCGGAGTCCCGGAGTCGATGGGCGAGCACACCTGCTTCGAGTTCCGCAAGCTCGCGGCCCCCGGCGTGCGGCTGCCGCCGTGAGCACTCCTTGACGCCCGGCGTCGTGGGCCACGGCCGACGCCCTCCGACCCGCGAATAACGCGCGAAGCGCGGTCGCGGATGCCTCACGACACCCGCGACCGCGCTTCGCGCGATCATGCCTGGAGGTCCAGGACACCCGTCACATCGTGATGTCCTCCAGCATCTCGGTGACCAGCGCCGCGATCGGCGAGCGCTCCGAGCGGGTCAGCGTGACGTGCGCGAACAGCGGGTGCCCCTTGAGCTTCTCCACCACCGCCACGACGCCGTCGTGCCGGCCCACCCGCAGGTTGTCGCGCTGGGCGATGTCATGGGTGAGGACGACCCGGGAGTTGGCACCGATCCGGCTCAGCACGGTGAGCAGCACCCCGCGCTCCAGCGACTGTGCCTCGTCCACGATGACGAAGGCGTCGTGCAGGGAACGGCCGCGGATGTGGGTGAGCGGAAGCACCTCCAGCATGCCCCGGTCCATCACCTCCTCGATCACCTCGGGCGTGGTGACCGCGCCCAGGGTGTCGTAGACGGCCTGGGCCCACGGGCTCATCTTCTCGTTCTCGGAACCCGGCAGGTAGCCCAGCTCCTGGCCGCCCACGGCGTACAGCGGGCGGAAGACGATGACCTTGCGGTGCTGGCGGCGCTCCAGCACCGCCTCCAGGCCCGCGCAGAGGGCGAGCGCGGACTTTCCGGTGCCCGCCCGGCCGCCCATCGAGACGATGCCGACCTCGGGGTCCATCAGCAGGTCGAGCGCGATCCGCTGTTCGGCGGAGCGGCCGTGCAGGCCGAACACCTCGCGGTCGCCGCGCACCAGCCGCACCGACTTGTCGGGCAGCACCCTGCCCAGCGCCGACCCCCTGCTCGACAGCAGCCGCAGGCCGGTGTGGGTGGGCAGGTCGCGAGCCTCCTCCAGGTCGGCGGTGCCGTGCTCGAAGAGCACCTCGACGTCCTCGGAGGTCACCTGGAGCTCCGCCATGCCTGTCCAGCCGGACTCGACCACGAGTTCGGCACGGTACTCGTCCGCGGCGAGACCGATGGAGGCGGCCTTCACCCGCATCGGCAGGTCCTTGGAGACCAGCACCACGTCGTGTCCCTCGGCGGCGAGGGTACGGGCCACGGTCAGGATGCGGGTGTCGTTGTCGCCGAGCCGGAACCCGACGGGCAGGATGGACGGGTCACTGTGGTTGAGCTCGACCCGGATGGTGCCCTCGCCGATCGGCATGGGCTCGTCCAGCCGTCCGTGCGTCACCCTCAGGTCGTCGAGGTACCTCAGCGCCTTGCGCGCGAAGTATCCGAGCTCTGGATGATGGCGTTTGCCCTCCAACTCGGTGATGACGACGATCGGGATGACCACCTCATGCTCGGCGAAACGGCTCATCGCCGTTGGATCCGCCAGGAGCACCGAGGTGTCCAGGACGTACGTGCGCCGCTTGACTGCCGGCGACGTGGGTGAGGACGAAGGGTTTGCCACGCGTTCTCCCCCGGGCGCCAAGGACGGCGCCCTGCCATGAGCTGGGATGCGGACCGGCCTCGGACCCGCTCACGAGAATGCCGAGCAGGGACCGGTGACCGGCCCTCCTCAGCGAATCGTGACGCAAAGGCGGGCCCTCTCCGGCGTAGGTGAGTCGTGCTCTCCTACTTCTTACGGTACGTCCTGAATGCCCTACTTCCAACTGCTTAAGACTGACCGAAAGGGGTCGTTCATGTGGTGTTTCAGGAACCGTACCTACGGTGTCGCGCGGCGTACGAGCGGAGGGCCCGCAAGAAGTCGACCCTGCGGAAGTCAGGCCAGTAGGCCTCGCAGAAGTAGAACTCGGAGTGGGCGCTCTGCCAGAGCAGGAAGCCGGAGAGCCGCTGCTCTCCCGAAGTACGGATGACCAGATCCGGGTCGGGCTGGCCGCGCGTGTAGAGATGCTTCGCGATGTGCTCCACATCGAGGACCTCGACAAGGTCCTCGATGCTCGCGCCCTTGCTCGCGTGCTCCTGGAGAAGGGAGCGCACCGCATCAGCGATCTCACGCCTTCCTCCATACCCAACGGCAACGTTCACAATCAAACCGGGACGATGTGATGTCGCTTCTTTTGCATCTTTAAGCACACGAGCCGTGTGATCCGGCAAAAGATCTAGCGCCCCCATGGGCTTGATGTGCCAGCCGTCGGCCACGAGTTCCTGGACCACGTCCTCGATGATCTTCATCAGGGGGTCCAGCTCGTCCTTGGAACGGTTGATGTTCTCGCTGGAGAGCAGCCACACGGTGACGACCTCGACACCGGCCTCGCGGCACCAGCCGAGCAGCTCCGAGATCTTGTCCGCGCCCTTGCGATGCCCGCGGCTCACGTCGTCGATGCCCATCGAGCGTGCCCAGCGGCGGTTACCGTCAACGATCACGCCGACGTGCCGGGGAAACATCTCCCGCTGACGGGACAGCTTCGCTTCGAGCCGGCGCTCGTAGAGTCGATAGACGAGATCGCGCACGCCCATTGGAGCCCCTCCCTCAGCACCCGCCATGAATGGGCGCTGACAGGCAATTATCGCCGTCCCGCGGACCCCTCCGCCCCCTCTACAGGGATCTGGCCGACTTGCCCGGCTTGTATGGTCCTAGGCATTCTTCGGCCTCTGTGATGATTTCTTCCACGAAAACCCCCAGCTCAGCCGAGGTGAGCACGGCGCGCATACCCACTCCGCCGCCGCCCCACGCCTCCAGGAACGCTCTCCTGGTGAGCCGCCATGCCCCGGCCGGTCCTCGCCGTCCGGGAACCCAGATCGGAATGGTGCGCAGTTGGCAGCGGAGTTCGCCCCCGCCGACGACACCGTTCCTGGCCCGGTAACGAAAGGCGAACAGTTCCGCGTCGCCGGGGAAGCGGTCGTCGGGATCGGGCCACCGCGCCTCGTGGCCGGCGCGGGCCTCGGCGACCCCGCGCGCCAGGCGGGTGAGAATCCAGCCGCAGCGCTCGCCCACCGTCCCGTACAGCGCGCCGTCGCGATGGAGTTCGAGCGTTATCTCGTACGGCATACCGACACTGTCCCGGCACGCCACCGGCGTAACGGTCAGATAAGAACCATCAAGACAACGCACTCCCCCCACCTCAGAGAGGGTATCCCCGGCTCAGACCATCAAAACGTGATCAACGCCATCCATGTCCCCGCCAGCCGGGTGGCTGGTGCCATTCGGTCCATCCGTACCCCAGGCGCCCGTCCTCGGCCTCGAACCGGCACAGGGCACGCGGGAAGCGGGCGATCTCCCCGTCCGGCGACGTCATGGCGACCGGGGCGAAGGCGAGCGGGACGACGGTCATCGGCATCCCCGGCACCTCCAGCCGCGCCCCGGACGGGAATCCGTCCTCCCCGAACTCGCTCGCCGCGGTGAAGCCCTCACGGTGCTCCAGCGCCCCGCCCGGCGGAGCCGTGAAGCAGGGCCAGGGCATCTCGAAACCGACGTTCGCCCGCATGCCGTGGAAGAACGTGCCGTCGTCGAGCCGGCCCGAACTCCACAGCCACGACAGCTGCCACCAGTCACGCTCTCCCCAGCTGTGATCGCGCTCACCATGGCCGGAGAAGGCGATCTCCTCACCACCGACCCGGATGGTCCCCGCGACCTCGCAGGGGACCTCGTAGCGCGGGACGAAGCCGTAGGGGTAGGCCTCACCGGCACTCCGCCACTCCAGGTCGAACGCCAGCGGGGTCGTGGCGGCGCCGTCCAGGTCCCGGTACGCCAGGGCGGGGTCGGAAAGGACGGCGGCCGCCCCGGCCTCGAGGCTCACCCGCAGGGACCGCATGGGGAGCGTCACGTCGTGGGTGGCCTGGAAGTCCTCGCCCCGCACCGCGAGGTCGGGACCGGGGAGCGGGACATGGTGATCGACCAGCAGCACCGTGGGCCTGCCGGCGCCGACCAGGCACGCCCAGTACCAGGCGCGGTTCCAGTTGGGATACAGGCCCAGCCGGACGTAACCGGCGAGCGAGCCGTCCTCGGCCGTGAAGTCGAGGTAGACCGACTCGCTCCACAGCGGCTCGGCACCGGCCGGATGCGTCCCCTCGTCCTCGGGGCGCAGCGGCCAGGTCGCGTGATCGGCGAAATTCCCCACGGTCACTCCCGGCACAGGCACTCGATCAGGTACCGGCTCAACCTAACCGACGGCGCCTCCGCCGCACAGAGTCCTCGGTGCTCTCGGCGCCCTCGGCAGCCGTCGTTCCGGCCTTCCGGCCCCTGGCACCGGCTGAACGGCGCGCGCGCGAGGAGTGCACGGCCAGGCGTAGCGCGATCAGCCCGGCGACCAGGAGGAGCACGACGAGCACGGTGATAATGATCTTGGTGATGTGCATGCCGACCTCCGGGATGACGTCCCTTCCCGAGGTCCACTACCCAGGGGACGAACATGGACGAACAGGGAAGGCCACAAGTTTCTAACGGCGCCTGGCGAAGGGCGACCATCGGCGGGGCCCGGGGGCCGGCTCAACGGCGATGGACTCCTCCGGCAGCCGCCCCGCCGCGCGCAGCCGATCGGCGAAGTCGCGGGCGTCGGCGTGCGAGCCGCCCGGCGGCCTGGGGCGGCCTCGCGCGTACGCGTCGAACTCCGCGGCGAAGCCGTCGCCGAGCAGCGCGGCCAGGTCGGGCCGGAGACGGGCCACCGTTCTGCGCCGCTTGGAGATCAGGCTCGACTCCTGGATCAGCAGTCGCTCCCTGTCGAACCCCGGCGGCGCCTCCTCCCCCGCCACCAGGGCGGCCATCAGCGCCGCCTGTGCCCCGGCCAGTGCCTCCCTGGCCGCGTCCTCAGACACCGGACATCGCGCTGCGGATCCGGCCCAGCTCCCGCTCCAGCGCGCCGTCGCTGGGGTAGTCGTCGTCCCATTCGAGCAGCACCCCCGGCGGATCGACCCTGGCGCACAGCTCCGAGAGGATGTCCAGCACCTCCTCGGGGACGTGGGCGGTGTGGGTGTCGTGCCACAGCCCCCCGCGGGAGTGGCCCCCGGCGACATGGACGTAGGCGAGTTCGGACAGCGGCAGGCCGTCCAGCGCGGCGGTGGCCGACAGACCCAGGTTGATCTGGTTCGTATAGAGGTTCGCCACGTCGACCAGGAGCCCGACGCCGGTCATCTCCACCAGCTCTCCGAGGAAGGCGGCCTCGGACATCTCGTCCTCCGGCCAGCCGAACAGGGCTGCGACGTTCTCCAGGGCCAGCGGGACGGGAAGCGCCTCCTGCGCCCGCCGCACGTTCTCCGCGACAACGGCCAGCGCGGCCCTGGTACGCGGCACCGGCAGTAGGTGGCCGGCCTCCATGCCGCCCGCCCTGACGAAGGCCAGGTGCTCGCTGACCAGCGGCGCCTCCAGGGCACGCGCGCAGTCCGCCAGCCGCGCCAGCCGCCGGGGGTCGGGATGCTCGGCACCGCCGATACCCAGCCCGACGCCGTGCGGGATCACCGGCACCCCCCGGGCGCGGAGCACCCGCAGCGACTCGGGGAGCCGGGCCGGGTCGATGTTCTCGGCGACGACCTCGACGAAGTCGACCCCGGGCAGCCGTTCCACGGTCAGGTCGATCTCCGGCCGCCAGCCGATGCCCACACCCGGCTCGACCACCGCCGGGAGCACCCCGTCGGTGACCGTCCTCACCGCGGCGACCGGGGGACGCTCACCCACCGCAACCGCCCCCGCCACACCCACCACCGGACCCACCACCACAACCGCCACCGTCACTCGACCCGCCACCGGAGTCGCCCCAGCTCCCGGATCCGAAGTCACCGCCGCCGCCGCCACCGCAGGCGCCGACCGCGCAGCCGCTCCCGGAACCACTCACGCTCTGGCGCTGGAGCTCCTCCACAAGGCCCGGCTCGTCGAGCTCCCCCAGCCCGTACAGGGCGACGGGGATGCCGACGGCGAAGGCCAGGCCGGGCGTGACGGGGCGGGCGCCCCGGACGTAGATCCTGCGGGCGGAGGCGAGCACGTCGTGGCCCGCGCGGCTCAGGACGTCGCGCAGTAACCGCTTGTGCCGCGCGTAGACGGAGAACCCGAAGAGCGCCGCGATCAGTCCCACCAGCAGCGCCGCGGTGCCGAGTCTCCCTCTGGCGCCCGTGACCAGGATGCCCACCGTGAGGACCAGCGCGACGATCGAGGTGACCAGGAGCCGGTTCAGCAGTCCCCGCGCGTGGTCGAGCGCGTTCTCGGGCACCAGCAGGCCCAGCCCCAGCAGCCGGTAGTGCAGGCCGTCGACGGCCTGTCCACCGGCCACCGCGTGGCGGAGCTCGCCCACCGGGGCGACGCCTCCACGCTGGGCGAGCGCCGCCGTGACGGCGTGCTCGATCGGGTCGGAAGAGGGCGAGGCCCCGGCGACCAGACTGACCTGACCGCCCCGCGAGACCCGGATCACCCCGGCTTTGGCCAGCATGCCGAGCGCGGTGTTGACCACTCGGCGCGGGCCTCCGGAGAGGTAGGCGAGCTCATAGGGGGTCGGTGGCCCGCCGTAGTGGCGGGTCACCGCCGAGCGGACCCGGCGATGCTCACGACCAAGTGTGAAGGCCGTGGAGACGATGGCCAGGGCCGCGGCGAAGGCGATGACGAACAGCGGGAACCCCATGTCCGCCTCCTCGGGGGAAAGGGATCGCAGGCGTGACGTCCCGTGTATCCGGTTGGACGCGCAAAGCCTGTCAGAAGTTTCCCCCGTCTTCGACCCCTTTGCCGGTGTCAGCCCAGACGGGCGACGAGTGCCTCGTACTCTTCCCAGAGCTCACGGGGCAGGTGATCGCCGAAGGTCTGGAAGAAGGCGGGCATGAGCGCCGCCTCCTGCCGCCAGATCTCCTCGTCGACGCTGAGCAGCGTCCGCATGTCCTCCTCGGAGACCGCGAGGCCGTCGGTGTCGAGCCCGGCGGGGAGCAGGCCGATGGGGGTGCGCACCGCCTCCGCCTGGCCGTTGAGGCGGTCGACGATCCACTTGAGCACGCGGGAGTTCTCCCCGAAACCGGGCCAGATGAACTTGCCCTCGTCGTTCTTGCGGAACCAGTTCACGTAGTAGACGCGCGGCAGCTCGGCGTTCTCACGCTGGCCGATCTTGAGCCAGTGGGCGAAGTAGTCGCCCATGTTGTAGCCGCAGAAGGGCAGCATCGCGAACGGGTCGCGGCGCAGCTCGCCGACCTTGCCCTCGGCGGCGGCGGTCTTCTCCGAGGCGATGTTGGCCCCGATGAAGACACCGTGCTGCCAGCTCAGCGCCTCCGTCACCAACGGGACCGCGCTGGCGCGGCGCCCGCCGAACAGGATCGCCGAGATCGGCACGCCCGCGGGATCCTGCCACTCACGGGCGATCGTCGGGCACTGCGCGGCCGGGACCGTGAAGCGGGCGTTGGGGTGCGCGGCCGGCTCGCCGGACTCCGGCGTCCAGTCGCGGCCCTTCCAGTCGGTCAGGTGCGCCGGGGGCTGGTCGGTGAGTCCCTCCCACCACACGTCGCCGTCGTCGGTGAGGGCGACGTTCGTGAAGATGCTGTTGCCCCAGAGCGTCTCGATCGCGTTGGCGTTGGTGGACTCGCCGGTGCCGGGAGCGACGCCGAAGAAGCCCGCCTCGGGGTTGATGGCCCGCAGCTTTCCGTCGTCACCGAAGCGCATCCAGGCGATGTCGTCGCCGATCGTCTCGACCTTCCAGCCCGGGATGGTCGGCTGGAGCATGGCGAGGTTCGTCTTGCCGCACGCGCTCGGGAAGGCCGCCGCGACGTAGCGCGTCTCCCCTGCAGGCGGGGTGAGCTTGAGGATGAGCATGTGCTCGGCCAGCCAGCCCTCGTCCCGGGCCATCGTGCTGGCGATCCGCAGTGCGTAGCACTTCTTGCCGAGCAGGGCGTTGCCGCCGTACCCCGAGCCGTAGGACCAGATCTCGCGGGTCTCGGGGAAGTGGCTGATGTACTTGGAGGCGTTGCACGGCCACGGCACGTCGTCCTGACCGGGTTCGAGCGGGGCGCCGACCGAGTGGACCGCCTTGACGTAGCCGCCGCGCTCCTCGATGAGGCGCAGCGCGTCCTCGCCCATCCGGGTCATGACGCGCATCGACACGACCACGTACGGCGAGTCGGTGATCTCCACACCGAGCTGGGAGATCTCACCACCCAGCGGCCCCATGCAGAACGGCACGACGTACATCGTCCGGCCGCGCATGCTGCCCTTGAAGATCTCGCCGAAGGTACGGCGCATCTCGGCGGGGGCGATCCAGTTGTTGGTCGGCCCGGCATCCTCCTCGCGCTCGGAGCAGATGTAGGTCCGGTCCTCGACCCGGGCGACGTCGCTGGGGTCGGAGGCGGCGTGGAAGCTGTTCTGCCGCTTGGCCAGGCGTGTGAAGGTCCCTCGCTCGACCAGCAGGTTCGTCAGGCGCGTCCATTCGGCCTCGGAGCCGTCGCACCATTCGATCCGGTCCGGCTGTGTCAGCTCGGCGATCTCCCTGACCCATTCGGCCAGTTCCGCATGACTGGTCGGGCTGGTGGTGTTCACGTCTACGGTAAGGGACACTGCTCGGGCTCCTTTACGCTTCACGGGGCCAAAACATCATTAACGACGGAACCGCGCTTAATCCAATTGGCGTAGACCAGTGAATTCGCGCGATCAGATGTCAAGGCGCTTCCGGCCCGGCGCCCCCGAAGGCGTATGGCCTGGCAGGAGCCACAGGGTTCTGAAACCCCTACCCAGAAAAAACGGCCCTAAAAAAGCCTTTCCCGCAGTGGTATAGGCCAATGAGAAAGGTCTAAACCAATCAGCGGACAGGTTCAGACCAATTTATCGGACATCCCCGCTGCCCAGCCTCAGGAATTCACGTCGGGCCCGGCGGCCCGGACACGGTCGACGTGCCGTAGCGCGTCCCTCAGATCCGCCAGCCAGGTGTCGGTGTGGTCGCCCACCAGACGTACGCACCAGGCGAGCGCGTCACTGCGGCTGCGGGCCACCCCTGCGGCCACCAGGGTGTCGAGCACCCGGCGCTCCGACTGCCTGAGCCTGGTCATGACGGGCACCGACAGTGTGGTGAACATCACCGTCTCGCCGCCGACCGCGACCCCCCAGGAGACCTTCCTGCGGAATCGCTGCTCGGCCTCCAGCGCGATCTCCATGCGCCGCTCCCTGGTCTCCTCGCGGAAGCGCAGGATGCCGCCCTCCAGCGCGGCGGAACGCTCCACCTCCGAGACGTCGTCGCCGAGCACGGGAGCCCGGAGCCTGCCGACCACCGCGATCTCCTCGCGGTCCAGCACGATCTCAGGCTCGCCTTCGAACCATTCCCGGGGCAGCCTTCCCGAGAACCAGCCGCGCAGCTTCTCCATTGTTTTATCTTTTTCCATGTAATTTAGATTACAACGTTCACTGCCGCTGTCCATGGCGGCCCGCGCAGACGCGAGAATCGGCGAATGAGATCACCCCAACGCGCCGGAGGGCTGCGCGAGCGCAAGAAGGCGAAGACCCGCCGTGCGATTCAGGAGCACGCGCTGCGTCTGTTCGTCGAGCGGGGATACGAGGCCACGACCGTCGAGCAGATCGCCGAGGCGGCGGAGGTGTCGCCGAGCACCTTCTTCCGCTACTTCCCCACCAAGGAGGACGTGGTCGTCCAGGACGGGTACGACTCGCTGATCGTCTCCGCGCTCCGCGAGAGCAGCCCGGAGGCGACACCCGTCGACGCGTTCCGGCAGGCCGTACGGGCCGTGTTCGAGGGCTTCCGCGCCGAGGACTTCTCGCGGGCCGCCGCCATGACCCGGCTCATCCTCTCCGTGCCCGCGCTGCGGGCCAGGCGGCTCCAGTCCGCCGCCGGCACGCACGCGGCGATATGTACGGAGATCGCCTCCCGTACCGGCCGCGATCCCCACGACCTCGCCGTCGAGACCTTCGCCGCCGCGGTGATCGGAGCCATGCTCCCCTCCATCGCCCGCTGGGCCGCGAACCCCTCGGAGAACCTGCCCGACCTCCTCGACACCGCCCTCGTCCGGCTCGCCGCCGGCCTCCCGCTCACCGGCACGCAGTAGGCGAAAGATCCAAGGGACGGGGCCTAGCGGACGCGGGCGGCGACCGCCGGGCTGACCCGCACGGCCCCGGCGAAGTTGCGGGTGGTGACGGGGACGAGCTTGACCACGTCGCCGGTCCTGGGAGCGTGCAGCATCTTGCCGTCCCCCCAGTAGATCGCCACGTGCGAGACGTAGCCGGGGTTGGTGGGGTCGTGCCGCCAGAACAGCAGGTCCCCCGGCTGGGCCTGGGCGAGCGGGATCTGCGGGCCCGAGACGAACTGCTGGTGCGTCACCCGGGGCACCTTGATCCCCGCCTGGGCGTACGCCCACTGGACCAGGCCCGAGCAGTCGAAGCTGTCCGGACCTTCCGCGCCCCACACGTACGGGCGGCCGAGCTTGCTGATCGCGGCGGTGAGCGCGGTCCTGACCTGGGGCGTGGTCATGAAGGAACCGACCGGCCAGTTCGTGCTCCGGGGGACCGTCAGCACCGGGTTGATCACGGCGACCTGCCCTCCCTTGGGCAGTACGCGCAGGAGCGCGCGGCGCAGCTTCGCGGAGTCGGCCTTCGGGGCGCTCACCACGAGCGCGTTGTTCTCCGGGATGCCCAGTGCGCGGGCGGTCGGCCGGGAGACCACCGCGTCGATGGCGCCCATGCCCATCGTGGCGTAGGCGCCGACCCGCAGGTTCTGCCCGGCGGTGGTGAACGTCTTGCCCAGCGGCATGCCCCCGTCGTTGCCCAGGACGAAGGAGACGGCGACCTCCCCGGCCGAGACGTTCCGCCAGAGCCTGTCGGAGCGCGCCGTCGGCTTGGGGGTGTAGGCGCGGAACGTCGAGGGGTTCACCCCGAGCGTCTGAACCCGCTTGCCGTCCAGGATCACCTCCGCGGCGTCGGCGCGCTCCACCGCCCGCACCCCGGAGAGCTGGGCGACCTTGGCCACCACCGCCGAACTGAGCGGCCTGGGCGCCACGACGAAGAGATGCGGTTTCCGCATCGAGGTCAGCGGCGCCACCGGAGCGGGCGCCTGCGCGGGCTGGACGGGCTTCGCCACCTGGGTCGGCACGGTGGCGACGGACCTGCGCATGGTGACCGTCTCCGGATCGGCCTCCGGCATCTGCGTGTAGATCATCAGACCGGTGGCCAGCACGCCGACGAGCAGAACGGCGAGGATCGGGACCGCCTGCCTCATCAGACGGGCGGTGCGACGGCTGTAGCGGAGACGGGGACGGTAGGCGAGGTCCTGGCGGGCCTCCCGGATCAGGTCGGAGACACGTGGCCGCCGATCGAACACGACATATCCCCTTCTCCCACCGGGCCGGCCCTATGAGGGTGCCGTACACCGCCCGGCGATGCACGCAAACCCACCAAAAAGCGTCTTATCTGCAATACGGCCGCAAGACTACAAACCCTCCGCCAAATCTTCCAAGACATGGCAATCCGCCGGGACACCCGTCCCGGCGGATCAACAGATCATCGGAGTATGGGGAGGTCAGTTGCCGATGTACGGCACGGCCTCAAGGATCTCGACGGTGTTGGAACGGCCGTTCGGCATGGTGTAGGTCGCCTTCTCACCGATCTTCTTGCCGTTGATCGCCGAGCCGAGAGGCGACTTGGGCGAGTAGACGTCGATCGGGGCGCCGCTCTCCTCGCGGGAGGCCAGCAGGAAGGCGACCTCCTCGTCGTCGCCCTCGAAGCGGACGGTGACGGTCATTCCCGGGCCGACCACGCCTTCGGTGCGGGGTGCCTCACCGACCTTGGCGCTGTCCAGGATCTGACGGAGATGGAAGATGCGGGCCTCCATCTTGCCCTGCTCGTCCTTGGCGGCGTGGTAGCCACCGTTCTCCTTCAGGTCGCCCTCTTCGCGGGCCGCCTCGATCTTCTTGGCGATGTCGACGCGCCCGGGCCCCGAGAGATGCTCGAACTCAGCCTTCAGGCGGTCGTACGCCTCCTGAGTGAGCCAGGTGACGCTCTCGTTGTGGGAGTCGGCCACGGGTTCTCCTTGCTTCCTCTAGGGGGCTTCGTGCTTGGGGGTTGCGGACGGTCGAATCTCGACAGGCTAACAAGTTAGGCCTTCGTCCGCCTCCTCAAATGTCTCACTATACGAGATAGCAGTACTGGACATGAACGGAAGTGGCCTGAGCACTGGTCTCTAGCCGTTCGGTAAGCCGAACATACCCCTCACCAGCCGGGATATTGACCTCCTTGCTGCCGACCTCGACGTGGCTGACGTCGGTGGCCCGCAGGCGGCAGAGCGCCGCGCGCTCGGTTGGTTTGAAGACCTCGAACATGATCTGCGCAGAATCGCCGCGGCCGGCATCGAACGCGATGAGCTGGTCGATGACTTCCGTGTTGCCCTTGGACGCCCACATCACGTAGCCCCAGCCCCCCGCGCACACGGCGCAGAGGATCGCGATCACGACGTGCACGACGAAGCGTCCCCTGCGCTCCGGACGGTCGGGAAAATCGTCCGGGGTGCCGAGGATCGGGCCGTTCTGACGGCCCTTCTCGGCTTCGCTGGTGGCCATGACGGAATCTCCCTGCACTACCTCGGTGTTATCCGAGACAATTGTCCCCTGCGGGGGCCTCGCCCTCGCGACCGCCCAAGAGAAACTAACCTCTTTACAGAGTGACGTAAGCCGAGGGCGCGCGGGGCACCGCGTCGAGCGGAGCGGGGGATACGGCCAGGTTAGGCCGTCCGCGAGGCGACCGACGACGATCCGAAGCGCGACCGACACAGAGGAGACACCGAGCCCGTGAGTGCACCACTCAGGCTGATGGCCGTCCACGCGCATCCCGACGACGAGTCGAGCAAAGGCGCCGCCACCATGGCGCGCTACGTGGCCGAGGGCGTGGACGTGCTGGTCTGTACGCTCACCGGGGGCGAACGCGGGTCGATCCTGAACCCCAAGATGGAGCGCCCGGAGATCCTGGAGAACATCGGCGAGGTGCGGCGCCTGGAGATGGAGCGCGCCCGCGAGATCCTCGGCGTGCGGCAGCGCTTCATGGGGTTCGTCGACTCCGGCCTGCCCGAGGACGAGAGCGAACCACTACCCGAGGGCTGCTTCGCCCTGCAGCCCCTCCAGGTCGCCTCGGCCTCGCTGGTGGCGGCCGTCCGCGAGTTCAGGCCGCACGTCATCCTCACCTACGACGACGACGGCGGCTATCCGCACCCCGACCACATCATGACCAACCGGGTCTCGGTGGAGGCGTTCGAGGCGGCGGGCGACCCCGACCGTTACCCGGGCACCGGTGAGCCCTGGCAGCCCCTGAAGCTCTACTACCACATGGGTTTCACCAAGGACCGGTTCGAGGCGCTGCACGAGGCGATGAACTCCCGCGGCATGGGCTCCCCCTACGCCGACTGGATCTCCCGCTGGGAGGACCGCCCGCAGAAGTGGCCGGTGACCACCCGGGTTCCCTGCGGCGACTACTTCGAGATCCGCGACGAGGCGCTGCTCGCGCACGCCACCCAGGTCGATCCGGACGGCTTCTGGTTCGTCTGCCCGCGCGACCTGCAGCGTGAGATCTGGCCGACCGAGGACTACCACCTGGCCCGCGCGCTCGTGGACGTCGAGCTTCCCGAGGACGACCTGTTCACCGGAATCCACGCGGACACGGTCTCGCACGCCTGCCACTGACACGACCGGGAGGCGGCGGTGGCAGACTTGACGTGTGATTACACCTAACGTCCTCGATGAGTCCGTCGTCAATCCTGGCCTCGTGGGCTTCCTCGTCGTGGCGGCGATGGGAGTCGCCCTCTACCTGCTCGTCAAGTCGATGAGGAGGCAGATCTCCAGGATCGAGGTCCCCTCCGAGGCCGAGCTGAGGAAGCAGCAGAGCACCGCCGGCAGCACGACACCGACCGCCCCCTAGGGCCTGTCCCGCGGATCTTGCCGTGGCGAGGATCGGTCAGGTGGTGTCTCGCAAGGCGGAGGAGGGAGCCGCAGCGTGCTGCGGTGACCGA
>NZ_JBEXGU010000120.1:0-29392 GCF_040607515.1 Streptosporangium sp. NPDC005286
CGTCCTTCTGGACGGCGGGGCCCGACCTATTTGGCTAACCCAAGATTTTGCTGCGGTAGGCCGGCTCATTGCGCTCAAGGGTGGGTGCGTCACGTTACGATTCGAGTGCGTTCCGTAGTTTTCGCCGACGACCTGACGGAAGGAGGCCAGCCTTCCTCATGGGCAGCAATCTTGCTTTTTTGGGCCGTGACATGGCAGTCGACCTCGGCACCGCGAACACCCTCGTGTACGTCAGAGGGCGCGGAATCGTGCTCAACGAGCCATCCGTCGTAGCGATCAACAGCATCAATGGGAAGATCGTGGCCGTTGGCATCGAGGCCAAGCGGATGATAGGCCGCACTCCGAGCAACATCATCGCCATCCGTCCGCTCAAGGACGGTGTCATCGCCGACTTCGACGTCACCGAGCGCATGCTGCGCTACTTCATCCAGCGGGTGCACAAGCGCCGCCATTTCGCCAAGCCGCGCATCATCATCGCCGTGCCGAGCGGGATCACCGGGGTCGAGCAGCGGGCGGTCAAGGAGGCCGGATACCAGGCGGGCGCCCGCAGGGTCTACATCGTTGAGGAGCCCATGGCCGCCGCGATCGGCGCCGGGCTCCCCGTGCACGAGCCCACCGGCAACATGGTGGTCGACATAGGCGGCGGCACCACCGAGGTGGCGATCATCTCGATGGGCGGTGTGGTCACCAGCCAGTCGATCAGGGTGGGCGGTGACGAGCTCGATCAGGCGATCATCGCCTTCGCGAAGAAGGAGTACTCGCTGATGCTCGGCGAGCGCACCTCCGAGGAGATCAAGATGGCCATCGGCTCCGCCTGCATGCTCCCGGAGGAGAGCCATGCCGAGATCAGGGGGCGTGACCTGGTCAGCGGCCTGCCGAAGACGATCGTGGTGTCGGCGGCCGAGATCCGCAAGGCCATCGAGGAACCGCTCAACGTGATCGTCGACGCGGTCAAGACCACACTTGACAAGTGCCCGCCGGAGCTCTCCGGAGACCTCATGGACCGGGGGATCGCCCTCACCGGAGGCGGGGCGCTCCTCAAGGGCATGGACGAGCGGCTGAAGGCCGAGACCGGCATGCCGATCCACCTCGTCGACAACGCCCTCGACTCCGTGGCGCTGGGCACGGGCAAGTGCGTCGAGGACTTCGACGCACTGCAGCAGGTCCTGGTTCCCGAGCCGCGGCACTGATGAAGGACACCCGCCGGGCACGGGTCAACCTGGGGCTGCTGCTGGCCGCCGCGCTCGTGCTCGTGACCATCGACCACCGTTCGGCCGCGCAGTCCCCGTTCGGGCCGCTCCGCATGGTCGGCACGACACTGTTCGGCACCGCGGAGAGTGTGGGGTCGGGGATCGTGCGGCCGGTCGGCGAGTTCTTCGAGACGATGACCGAGGCTCCTTCCGCGCGTGGACGCATCGAGGAGTTGCTCGCGGAGAACCAGCGGCTCAAGCGGGACCTGGTGGCGCAGAGCCTCGACCGGGGGCGTTCGGAGGAGCTGCGCAAGCTGCTCGGGGTCTCGGGCACCGGCGGATACAAGATCCTGCCCACCCAGGTGATCGCTCGGCGTGGGACTCCCGGGTTCGAGGAGGCCGTCGAGCTCGACGTGGGGCGCGCCGACGGGGTGCGCACCGAGATGACGGTGCTGAACGCCGACGGCCTGGTCGGCAGGGTGATCCACGTGGGCGCGTCCACCTCGACCGTGGTCCTGCTCAGCGACCCCGCCTCGGCGGCCGGAGCCCGGCTGGAGGGAAGCAACGAGATCGGGGTGGTGCACGGGGTGGGGGAGAACGGCCGTCTGGTCCGCTTCCGGCTGCTCGACTCGACCGCGCCCATCATCCCCGGCCACCGCATCGTGAGTTTCGGTTCCCAGCGCGGCGCGCCGTACGTGGCGGGGGTGCCGATCGGGGTGGTGGAGCGGGTGGAGGCCACGCCGGGTGAGCTGACCCGTATCGCGTACGCGCGGCCGTACGCCGACCTCACCGCGCTGGACGTGGTCGGCGTGGTGGTGCAGGCGCCGCGCCGGGACCCGCGTGACGCGGTGCTCCCCTCCGGCCCGCGAAAGGCGGCGCCTCCCCGCTTCCAGCGAGAGGGGGTCTGACGGGATGGGGCGCAACGCGATCTTCGTGGCGCTGCTCCTGGGAATCATGATTTTCCAGGTGACCGTCGTCAACAGGCTGCCGCTGCCAGGGCAGGCCGCGCCGGATCTGGTGCTGCTCGCCGTGGTGGGGTACGCGCTGGCCCGCGGGGCGGCGGCGGGGGCGGCCATGGGTTTCGCCGCCGGGCTTCTCAGCGATGTGCTGCCACCGGCCGCGCACCTGTTCGGGCACCACGCGCTGGTGCTCTGCCTCGTCGGCTTCATCGCGGGGCGCGCGGTGGAGAGCCATCCGGGGGCGGGGCCGCTCGCGGCGCTGGCCTGCGCGGTCGCCGGTCCGGTGATCGCGGTGGCGACCGGCGCCCTGCTGGGAGACCCACGGACCGGCGTGTCCATGCTCACGACCACGCTGCCGCAGGCGGTGCTCTACAACCTGCTTGCCGCGTCGCCGGTGGTGTGGGTGGTGCGAAGGCTCGTCTGCGGGCCGGAGCCGCGCCCCGTCCAGGTGCTCGGATACGTCATGCGGAGCCGCTTGTGAGGCACCTCGTGCTGGGGGACACATGAGCGGCGGTGAGGAGGAGCGAGCATGGGCCTGATGCGGGGGCGGCTGGTCGTGGTGCAGTTGCTGGTGGTGTCGATGCTGGCGTTGCTCGCTGTCCGGCTCTGGCAGGTGCAGGTGGTGCGTGGTCCGGAGTACGTGGTGGCCGCCACCGAGACGCGCACGCGCGATGTCGTCGTTCCCGCGGTACGCGGGCAGATCCTTGACTCGACGGGCCGTCCGCTGGTCCGAAACCGGACCACGCTGGTGGTCTCGGTCGACCGCACCCGCCTGAACCGGATGGAGGGCAACGGCAAGGAGGTGCTCGAGAAGCTGGCCGCCGTGCTCGGCCGTCGCCCCGCCGAGCTACGGGAGCGCATCAGGGCATGCGGGCCGGGGGTCACCCGTCCCTGCTGGCCGGGCTCTCCGTACCAGCCGATCCCCATCGACGCGGATGTCACCACGCGCGAGGCCCTGCAGATCCTGGAACGGCAGGAGGAGTTCCCCGGGGTCACGGCCGAGGTGCAGGCGGTACGGGAGTATCCGAGCCGGAGCGCGGGAGCGCAGGCGCTCGGCTACCTGCAGCCGATCACGCAGGAGGAGCTGAACAGGCGCGACGGGCTCAGGGCGGCGTTCTCCGGGGTCGACCTGGTGGGCAGGGACGGCCTGGAGTCGGTCTACGACGTGTCGCTGCGTGGGACGCCGGGGATGCGGCGGGTGCAGGTCGACCGGCTTGGCAAGGTCATCGGGGTGGAGCAGCACGTGCCCCCGGTGCCGGGCGACACGCTCATCACCAGCATCGACTCCAGGGTGCAGGCCACGGCGGAGAAGGCATTGGCCGAGGCGATGAAGGGCGCGCCCACGGCGGACGGCGCGGCGGCGGTGGTGCTGGATGTGAAGACGAGCAGGGTCGTCGCTCTGGCCAGCGCGCCGACGTACGATCCGGCGATCTGGACCGGGGGAATCTCCGAGGCGCAGTACCAGCGTCTGCTGTCCGGCAAGGCGGGCAAGCCGTTGGTCTCCCGGGCCATCAAAGGCGAGTTCGCGCCTGGTTCGACGTTCAAGGTGTCGTCGGTGGCGGCGATGCTCAAGGACGGCTACCCGCTGCACGGCCAGTACGACTGCCCGGGGTCCTTCATGGTGGGCGACCGGCCGTTCAACAACTTCCGGGGTATCGGGCTGGGAACGCTCACCCTGCACATGGCGCTGGTGAAGTCCTGCGACACGATCTTCTACCGGGCGGCCTACGAGCAGTGGCTGCGCGACGGCGGGCTCAATCCCAAGGGGAGGACCAAGGAACCGATGGCGGCCATGGCGCGCGCCTACGGTTTCGGCCGCCCCACCGGCATCGACCTGCCGGGTGAGTCGGCGGGCCGGATTCCTGACCGGGCGTGGAAGAAGACGCTCTGGTCGGTGACCAAGGACACCAACTGCAAGCGGGCCAGGACCGGCTACCCGGAGGTGGCCAGGAGCAGCCCCAGCAGGGCCGCCTTCCTCAAGCGGTTGGCGTACGAGAACTGCCTGGAGGGGTACCAGTGGCGGCCCGGTGACGCCGCCAACTTCTCCATCGGGCAGGGCGACGTGCTGGTGACGCCGCTGCAGCTGGCGGCGGCCTACGCGGCGCTGGTCGGGGACGGCAGGCTGCGCAGCCCCCGGCTGGGCTGGGCGCTGGTGCGTCCCGACGGCACCAAGGTCAAGGAGATCGAGGTGCCGGTGGTGGGCAGGCTGCCGCTCTCGCCACGGGAGCGGGCCTACATCAAGGGGGCGCTGAGCGAGGTCGCCTCCGACGGCACCGCGGCCGGGGCCTTTGCCGGGTTCCCCATGAACCAGGTCAAGATCGGCGGAAAGACCGGCACCGCCGAGGTCTACGGCAAGGCCGACACATCCTGGTTCGCCTCGTTCGCCCCGACGGACAAGCCGCAGTTCGTGATCGTCGCCATGGTCTCCCAGGGTGGGATGGGCGCCGAGACCGCGGCTCCGGCGGTGCGGAAGATCTACGAGGGCATCTTCGGGTTCAAGCCCGACGGCAAGCCGGCCTCCCCGATCCTGCCGGGCGGGCGCCCGGTAAGAGCGCTTCCGGTGATCGCGAAAGACGGGACGGTGGCGCGATGAGGTCCGCTGTGGCATCGGTGACACCGTCCGCGGTGGTGTCCGTGACGGCGTCGGCGGTGACGTCCGCCAGGAGAGCGGCGTGAACCGGGTGGCGGCCGCGCCGCCGAGGGCGTCCCTGGCCGGCAGGACGGTGGCGGCGGCCGCCGCGGTGGGCCGGATGGACGGGGTGATGCTGGTCGCCGTAACCGCCCTGGGGGTGATCGGCACGATGCTGGTCTGGTCTTCGACGAGGACATGGGCGGCCGGCTCCACGGGACTGGTCAAGAAGCACATCCTCAACCTCGTCATCGGAGCCGTGCTGGCCGGTACGGCCGCGATGCTGGACCACCGGACGCTGAGAACCTTCGCGCCGCTGGTGTACGGCGTGACGCTGATCGGGCTGCTTCTGGTGATCACACCCCTCGGCAGCACCGTGAACGGCGCACACTCGTGGATCATGCTGGGTGGTGGTTTCGCGTTCCAGCCCTCGGAGTTCGCCAAGCTAGGCCTGGTGTTGATGCTCGCCATGCTGCTGGCCCAGCCCGCCCGCGGCACCGACCGGCCGAGGAGCTTCGACGTCGTGATCGCGCTGGTGGTGGCCACCTTCACCATGGGGTTGGTGATGCTCCAGCCCGACCTGGGAACCACGATGGTCATCGGGGTGATCACGGCGGGTGCGATCGTCGTGGCCGGCGCCCGCAAGCGCTGGATCGGCGGGCTCACCCTCGGCGTGCTCGGCGCGGGGGCGGCCGTGTGGTTCCTCGACATCCTGGAGCCGTACCAGATCGCTCGGTTCACCGCGTTCCTCAACCCGGCCAGCGATCCGCGCGGGGTCGGCTACAACAGCACCCAGTCGTTGATCGCGATCGGGTCGGGAGAGGTGTTCGGCAAGGGGCTGTTCGGGGGCGGCCAGACCACCGGCCGCTTCGTACCCGAGCAGCACACCGACTTCATCTTCACGGTGGCGGGGGAGGAGTTCGGCTTCCTCGGTTCGGTCACCGTGGTGGCGCTGCTCGGGGTGATCCTGCTGCGGGGGGTGCGGATCGCCCGGGAGTGCGAGGACCGGTTCGGCGCGCTGGCGGCCGGGTCGATCGTGTGCTGGCTGGCCTTCCAATCGTTCGTCAACATCGGGATGACGGTCGGGATCATGCCGATCACCGGTCTTCCCCTGCCGTTCGTCTCCTACGGCGGTACCGCCACCTTCGCCAACATGATTGCTTTTGGGATGCTTCAGGCGATTCACATGCGCCGGCAGTCTTTCTAGCACCGGCATGGGTGACTGCCTATGGCACTCTCTCCAGGCGGATATTCTTGATGGCATGTCTGTCGAGTCGCTGTTTCCCCGCCTGGAAGCGCTCCTGCCCAGAGTGCAGAAGCCGATCCAGTACGTCGGAGGTGAGCTCAACTCGACCGTCAAGGATTGGGACGAGACCACGGTTCGCTGGGCGTTGATGTATCCGGACGCCTACGAGGTCGGCCTGCCCAACCAGGGCGTCCAGATTCTCTACGAGATCCTCAACGAGCTGCCGGAGACACTGGCCGAGCGGACCTACGCGGTCTGGCCCGACCTGGAGGCGCTCATGCGTGTCGAGGGCGTACCTCAGTTCACGGTCGACGGGCACCGTCCGGTACGGGCGTTCGACGTGTTCGGTCTCTCCTTCTCGACCGAGCTCGGCTACACCAACATGCTGACCGCGCTGGATCTGGCGGGCATCCCGCTGGAGGCGTCGGAGCGGGGCGACGATGATCCGATCGTCCTGGCCGGCGGTCACGCGGCGTTCAATCCCGAGCCGATCGCCGACTTCCTCGACGCCGCCGTGCTGGGCGACGGGGAGCAGATCGCCATCGCGATCACCGAGGTCATCCGCGAGTGGAAGGCCGAGGGCTCGCCCGGCGGGCGCGACGGGCTGCTGATGCGGCTGGCCGAGTCCGGCGGGGTCTACGTGCCGAAGTTCTACGACGTCGACTACCACCCCGACGGCCGTATCCAGCGCGTCGCACCCAACAGGTCGGGTGTGCCGTGGCGGATCCACAAGCACACGGTCATGGATCTGGACGAGTGGCCGTACCCGAAGAAGCCGCTGGTCCCGCTGGCCGAGACCGTGCACGAGCGGTTCAGCGTGGAGATCTTCCGCGGCTGCACCCGAGGTTGCCGGTTCTGCCAGGCCGGCATGATCACCCGTCCGGTGCGTGAGCGCTCGATCACCACGATCGGTGACATGGTCGAGGCGGGCGTGAAGGCGTCAGGTTTCAACGAGGTCGGCCTGCTGTCACTCTCCTCGGCCGACCACTCCGAGATCGGTGAGGTCGCCAAGGGACTGGCGGATCGTTACGAGGGCACCAACACCTCGCTCTCGCTGCCCTCGACCCGGGTCGACGCGTTCAACATCGACCTGGCAGGCGAGTTCTCCCGCAACGGCCGACGCTCCGGTCTGACGTTCGCCCCCGAGGGCGGCTCCGAGCGGATGCGCAAGGTGATCAACAAGATGGTCACCGAGGAAGACCTGATCAGGACCGTCACCACCGCGTACACCCAGGGCTGGCGGCAGGTGAAGCTCTACTTCATGTGCGGCCTGCCCACCGAGGAGGACGTCGACGTCGAGGGCATCGCCGACCTGGCCAAGAAGGTCATCAAGGCCGGTCGAGAGGCCACCGGGTCGCGCGACGTCCGCTGCACGGTCTCCATCGGTGGCTTCGTTCCCAAGCCGCACACCCCGTTCCAGTGGGCCGGCCAGGCCGACCACGAGACGGTCGACCGCAGGCTCAGGGCGCTGAAGGAGGCCCTGCGCGGTGACAGGGAGTACGGCCGGGCCATCGGCCTGCGCTACCACGACGGCAAGCCCTCGATCGTGGAGGGCCTGCTGTCGCGGGGCGACCGCCGGGTCGGGGAGGTCATCCGCGCGGTGTGGGCGGACGGCGGCCGGTTCGACGGCTGGAGCGAGCACTTCTCCTATCAGCGCTGGATGGACGCCGCGGCCAAGGTCGGGGTCGACGTCGACTGGTACACCACGCGCGAGCGCGAGGAGAACGAGGTCCTGCCCTGGGACCATCTCGATGCCGGTCTCGACCGCGAATGGCTCTGGCAGGACTGGCAGGACGCGGTCAACGACGTCGAGGTCGAAGACTGCCGATGGACCCCGTGCTACGACTGCGGCGTCTGCCCCACGATGGGGACGGAGATCCAGATCGGGCCCACCGGGAAGAAGCTGCTGCCACTGACGGTTGTCTGAGGTAGGCGGTGCGTGAGCGCCGCCCACCCAAGAGACGACGACCACGACTTTGGAAGGACGACACCACTCTGAAACCCGCTCCCGACGGGCCGCCGCCCGCGCCAGTGGTGCAGCGTCTCCGTGTGCGCTACGCCAAGCGTGGCCGCCTGCGCTTCACCAGCCACCGCGACATCTCCCGGGCGCTTGAACGCGCGGTCCGGCGAGCCGACGTCCCGGTGGCGTTCAGCGCGGGCTTCTCGCCCCACCCGAAGATCTCCTACGTGGGAGGGGCCGCACCCACCGGGGTCGCCAGCGAGGCCGAGTACCTCGAGATCAGCGTGACGCGCGAGTGTGACCCGGAGCGGCTGCGAGCCGCTCTGGACGCCTCGTTGCCTCCCGGTCTCGACGTGCTTGACGTCGTGGAGGCCGGCCCCGCGAGTCTGGCCGACCAGATGGAGTGCTCGGCGTGGGAACTGCGGCTGCCCGGAGCCGATCTCGCCCTCGCGGGTGTCGCGGTTGAGAGATTCATCGCCACCGATCACGTCGAGGTCGAACGCCTTACCAAGAAGGGGATGCGACGTTTCGACGCGCGGGAGGCGGTGCTGAGCCTCGCGGCATTTGAGGGCAAAGGGACAACAGCAGGTCAGGCGTCCAGTCGGCCATGTGTCATACTTCGCATGGTTGTACGGCACGCAACTCCTGCCGTTCGACCCGACGACGTTCTCACTGGACTGCGTCTTGTGGCTGACTTCGCGCCGCCGGTGCCCCCCGAGGTGACCAGGCTGGCGCAGGGCCCGCTGGACGTTCGCACCGGTGAGCCCGCTGATCCGTTCGGCCTGGACCGCGACATTACGCGCGGCGGCGAAGCGGAACCGGTGGGCAGGCACGTCGGCGGCGACATATAGGACTTGGCGCCGGGCTATGAGCCTGGCGGACAGTGAGAGACGAGAGCTCCCGCGCGGCGCGGAGACGTGCCCGGGAGCTGAACGGGAGAGCGCCCGCATGCTCGACAACGAGCCCAACGCCGGGGTCAACAGCCTCGGTGGGGACACGACAACAGAAGAGACGCGGCCACCGGCGCCCAGGCGCAGGGCCGCGAGCCGACCCGCAGGACCTCCGCCGGAGGAGCCGGATTCGGCTCCCGAGGTCGTGACGGCACCCGCACTCCGGGCGGCGTCCGGCATCTCGCCGGAACCGTCGGCGGCCGGTGCGTCCGGGCCCGCGGTGAAGCCCGCGGAGGCTGTAGAGCCCGCCGAGGTGGCAGAGCCCGCAGAGGCGGCAGAGGTGAAGGAGGCTGCGCCCAAGCGCGCCACCAGACGTAAGACCGTCGCGACGGACGGCACCGCCACCACCACGCGGCGTAGTCGTGCGAAGAAGGTGGCCGAACCGGTCGCCGAGCCTGTCGAGACGGCGGCCGCCGCCGTTCAGGAGCCCGCCGCCGAGCCGGCGCCGCGGGAGGAGCCCGCCGCCCCTGCCAAGCGCACCCGTACGCGCAAGAAGGCAGTCGTGCGGGAGGAGCCGGCCGCGGCCGAGGAGGTCACCGGCGAGGTGCCCACGGCCGGGGCGGAGGAGGTCGAGGCGGAGCTGCTGCTCGAGCTGCCCGTCGACGAACCGCTCGATGACGAGCCCGCGGGTGAGGACCTCGTCGAGGAGGCCGTCGAGGAACGGCGGCCGGGGCTGTTCGCCGACCCCTTCGGGCTGGTCGCCCAAGAACGTTCCGAGGTGCCCTCGGTGACCTTCCAGGCACCCGCGGCGGTGTTCCAGCCGCTGTTCCAGGCCCCCGACCCGCAGCGGGCCGCGCAGCCCGCCGTCCGGCCCGCGCCGGTCCAGCCTCCCGCGCCGCAGCCGGAGCCCGAGCCCGTCGAGGCGAAGGCCGAGATCGCCGAGGAGCCCGAGGACGAGGACACGGACGGAGACGAGGACGCCGGTGGCCGCCGGCGTCGGCGCCGCAGGGGTGGCCGGGGCCGTGGCAAGACGCGGGACCTCGACGAGAGCGAGGAGACCGAGGCCGAGCAGGACGAAGAGGACAGGCCCGAGGCCGAGCAGGACGAAGACTCGGAGAGCGGCAGCTCGCGCCGGCGTCGCCGCAGGCGGCGCAGGGGCACCGACGAGGCGGGAGAGGTCCACGACGACCCGCCGAACACCGTGGTGCGCATCCGCGCGCCCCGCGCCGGGCGCAGCACCTCGGTGGACGAGGTGCAGAGCGTGCGAGGCTCGACCCGCCTGGAGGCCAAGAAGCAGCGCCGCCGCGAGGGGCGCGAGCTTGGTCGCAGGCGTCCGCCGATCATCACCGAGTCGGAGTTCCTGGCCCGCAGGGAGTCCGTCGAGCGCATGATGGTGGTCCGCCGTACCGGTGGGCGCACCCAGATCGCGGTGCTGGAGGACGGGGTCCTCGTCGAGCACTACGTCAACCGCGAGGCGAGCCAGTCGTACGTGGGCAACGTCTATCTCGGCAAGGTGCAGAACGTCCTGCCGAGCATGGAGGCCGCGTTCGTCGACATCGGCAAGGGCCGTAACGCGGTGCTGTACGCCGGAGAGGTGAACTTCGACACCGCCGGGCTGGAGGGACAGCCCAAGCGGATCGAGGTGGCGCTGAAGTCGGGCCAGTCGGTGCTGGTACAGGTCACCAAGGACCCGATGGGGCACAAGGGCGCCCGCCTGACGAGCCAGATCAGCCTGCCCGGGCGCTACCTGGTCTACGTGCCCGACGGCTCGATGACCGGGATCAGCCGCAAGCTCCCCGACAAGGAGCGCACCCGCCTCAAGAGCATCCTCAAGAAGGTCATGCCGGAGAACGCCGGGGTCATCGTCCGCACGGCCGCCGAAGGGGCGTCGGAGGACGAACTGAGCCGCGACGTGGCCAGGCTGTCGGCGCAGTGGGAGAACATCCAGCGCAAGGCCAAGTCGGCCAGCGCGCCGGAGCTGCTCTCCTCCGAGCCGGACCTGACGGTCCGGGTGGTCAGGGACGTGTTCAACGAGGACTTCTCCTCGCTGGTCGTCGCGGGAGACGAGGTGTGGGAGACGGTCGACGAGTACGTCCGTTACGTCGCCCCGCACCTGGCCGACCGCCTCAGCAGGTGGGAGGAGGACGGCGACGTCTTCGCCGCCTACCGGATCGACGAGCAGATCGCCAAGGCGATGGAGCGCAAGGTCTGGCTGCCCAGCGGTGGCTCGCTGGTGATCGACCGGACCGAGGCCATGACCGTGGTCGACGTCAACACCGGCAAGTTCACCGGCCAGGGCGGCAACCTTGAGGAGACCGTCACCCGCAACAACCTGGAGGCGGCCGAGGAGATCGTCCGCCAGCTCAGGCTGCGCGACATCGGCGGCATCATCGTCATCGACTTCATCGACATGGTGCTGGAGAACAACCGGGACCTGGTGTTGAGGCGGCTGCTGGAGTGCCTGGCCCGCGACCGTACCAAGCACCAGGTCGCCGAGGTCACCTCCCTGGGTCTGGTCCAGATGACGCGTAAGCGGGTCGGTCAGGGGCTCCTGGAGGCGTTCTCCACGGTCTGTGAGTGCTGCAACGGCCGCGGCCTGCACGTCTCGACCGAGCCGGTCGAGGGCAAGCCGGAGCCGCGTGGTACGCAGGGCAAGATGGCGGTCGAGAAGGCCGTCGCGGAGAAGCTCGGCAAGGACGGTAGCCACGCTGTGGCGGCCGGTGACCAGTCGGGTCGTGATACGGTGACCGATGCGCTTGATGGAGTCCAGAACGAGGACGGTCAGGCAGCACAGGCTTCTGGCCGGGGGCGGAGACGCTCCCGCAAGGCCAGGTCGGCCGAGTAGGTCCTGTCCCGCAGATTTTGCCGTGGCGTGGGTCTGCCGGACGGTGTCTCGTAGGGCGGAAGAGGAGCTCATAGCGTGCTATGGGTGACGGAACCGTCGCGAGGCCCCGTCCGGGGGACCAAGGCAGGCAGAAGATCCAAGGAGCAGGACCTGAGGTCGGCACCCCCGACGTTCCGCCCGGTTCGACCAGGACACCGTCAATCCGGTATTCTGGTGAACCGGTGCGCTCATGGCGCGCCCTGTTCGCGCGCCTACCCGGTACGTCATCAATGACCACAGCCGGATGCGGGGCGCAGCATCCAGCGAGCAAGCAGTCAGAAGAAGGGTTCCGCGGTGTACGCGATCGTTCGTTGCGGCGGCAGGCAGCAGAAGGTCTCCGTCGGTGACGTCCTTGAAGTGGACAAGGTCGCCGGCGAGGTCGGTTCCACGGTTTCGCTGCCGACGGTCCTCGTCGTCAACGACGGCGACGTGACCACCGAGGCGGGCAAGTTCACGGTTGCCGCCGAGATTCTCGGTGAGACCAAGGGTCCGAAGATCCGGATTCTGAAGTACAAGAACAAGTCGGGGTACAAGAAGCGCCAGGGTCACCGCCAGCGGTACACCCAGGTGAAGATCACCGGCATCGACCAGGCCTGAGTTTCGGGAGTTTTGCGAGATGGCACACAAGAAGGGCGCGTCGTCCACTCGGAACGGCCGCGACTCCAACGCCCAGCGGCTCGGTGTGAAGCGCTTCGGCGGTCAGCTGGTCAACGCCGGCGAGATCATCGTTCGTCAGCGTGGCACCCACTTCCACCCCGGCGACAACGTCGGCCGTGGCAGTGACGACACGCTGTTCGCGCTGGCCGCAGGCCACGTTCTGTTCGGTGTCAAGCGCGGTCGCCGCGCGGTGAGCATCGTTCCGGTCGCGGAGTAGATTCGCACCGACAGACGTTGAGGGCAGGGGTGGATCGCATTCGGCGGTCCACCCCTGTTCGCGTTTTCCGCAGAAGTTCCCGTAGATAGAGGTAGGAAAGTTAGAGATGCCGGACTTTGTGGACCAGGTGGTCCTGCACATCAAGGCCGGTGACGGGGGAAACGGCTGCGCCTCTGTCCATCGGGAGAAGTTCAAGCCGCTGGGGGGCCCGGACGGGGGCAACGGCGGCCGCGGCGGCGACGTGGTCCTGGAGGTGGACGCCAACACGGCGACGCTCCTGGAGTACCACCGCCGCCCGCACCGCAAGGCCGACAACGGCAAGCAGGGACAGGGCTCCAACCGCGACGGTGCCAACGGTCCCGACATCGTCATCCCGGTGCCGGACGGCACCGTGGTCAAGGACGCCGACACCGGTGAGGTCCTCATCGACCTGGTCGGCGCGGGCACCCGCTATGTGATCGCCGAGGGCGGGCACGGCGGGCTCGGCAACGCCGCACTGGCCAGCGCCAAGCGCAAGGCCCCCGGGTTCGCGCTGCTCGGCGAGCCCGGCGACGAGCTCGACGTGATGCTTGAGATGAAGAGCGTCGCCGACGTGGCGCTGGTCGGCTTCCCCAGCGCGGGCAAGTCCTCCCTCATCGCGGCCCTCTCCGCGGCCCGGCCGAAGATCGCCGACTACCCGTTCACCACGCTGGTCCCCAACCTCGGGGTGGTCACCGCGGGCGCGACCGTCTTCACGGTCGCGGACGTCCCCGGCCTGATCCCCGGCGCCTCACAGGGCAAGGGCCTGGGGCACGAGTTCCTGCGCCATGTCGAGCGCTGCAACACGCTGGTGCACGTGATCGACTGCGCCACGATGGAGCCGGGCCGCGACCCCATCAGCGACTACGAGGCGATCGAGGCCGAGCTCGCGGCGTACGGCAAGCTGGAGGACCGGCCGCGCCTGGCGGTGCTCAACAAGTCCGACGTGCCCGACGCCCGCGACCTGGCCGACATCGTCGGGCCGATGCTCGAGGAGCGGGGGCTGCGGGTCTTCTCGATCTCCGCGGCCACCCACGAGGGGCTCAAGGAACTGACCTACGCCATGGGGGAGATGGTCGCCGCGGCCAGGGCCGCCGCCCCCGTCCCCGAGCCGACCCGACTGGTCATCAGGCCCAAGCAGCACGGTGACACCGGATTCGCCGTCCGCCGGATCGACGAGGACACCTTCCAGGTCACCGGGGCCAAGCCGGAGCGGTGGATCCGCCAGACCGACTTCACCAACGACGAGGCCGTGGGCTACCTGGCCGACCGGCTGGAGCGGCTCGGTGTCGAGGAGGAGCTCACCAAGGCCGGGGCGAAGGCCGGGGCCGAAGTGATCATCGGCTCCATGGAGAACGGCTACATCTTCGACTGGCAGCCGACGCTCAACGCCGAGGCCGTGCACCAGGGGCCGCGCGGGTCGGACAACCGGCTCGGTTAGTACGCTTCCCGCTGTTCTTCCAGTGATCATTTTTGAAAGGTGCGTGTCGTGGACTCTGCGCGCGAACGGATCCGTAAGGCCTCACGCCTCGTCGTGAAGGTGGGTTCGTCCTCGCTCACCACTCCGCAGGGAATGATCGACGTCGACCGGGTGGACGCCCTGGTCGACGTGCTCGGCGCCCGGCGGAAGTCCGGCACCCAGATCGTGCTGGTCTCCTCGGGCGCGATCGCGGCGGGCCTCGGCCCGCTGGGCCTGGCGGCCAGGCCACGCGACCTCGCCACCCAGCAGGCCGCGGCCTCGGTCGGCCAGGGCGTGCTGGTGGCCCGCTACACCTCCTCCTTCGCCAGGTACGGCCTGCGGGTCGGCCAGGTGCTGCTGACCGCCGACGACATGATGCGCCGCTCGCACCACGTCAACGCCGAGCGCACGCTGGCACGCCTGCTGGAGCTGGGCATCGTCCCGGTGGTCAACGAGAACGACACCGTGGCCACCGACGAGATCCGGTTCGGCGACAACGACCGCCTCGCCGCCCTGGTCGCACACCTGACCAGGGCCGACGCGCTGGTGCTGCTGTCGGATGTGGACGCCCTCTACGACGGCGACCCTCGCCGCCCCGGCGCCCGCCGGCTCACCGAGGTGCGCGGGCCCTCCGACCTCGTCGGGGTCGAGCTCGGCAAGGGCGGCGCGGTCGGCACCGGTGGCATGGTCACCAAGGTTCAGGCCGCCAAGATCGCCACAGGGGCGGGTGTTCCCGTGGTGCTGACCGCCGCCGCGCACGCGGCCCAGGCCCTCGCGGGAATCGATGTCGGCACCTACTTCCACCCGGAGGGCCGCCACCCGGGCACCCGCCTGCTCTGGCTGGCCCACGCCACCACCGGCCGAGGCCGGCTCCACCTGGACTCCGGCGCCGTCGAGGCGGTGGTGAGCCGCCGCAAGTCACTGCTTCCCGCGGGGGTCACGGCGGTCGAGGGCGACTTCGCGGCGGGCGACCCGGTGGATCTGTGCGATCCGCTCGGCCAGGTGGTCGCGCGCGGCCTGGTCAACTTCGACGCGGGGGAGATCCCCGGGCTGCTCGGTCGTTCCACCAGGGAACTGGCGGCCGCCCTGGGGCCCGAGTACGAACGAGAGCTCATCCACCGTGACGACATCGTCATACTGGAATCCCACCACTAGTTCTTTTTGGAGCGCGAGATGTCCGAGGACTTCCTGAAGGTAGCCCTGGCGGCTAAAGAGGCCGCCGCCGAGCTGGCCCCGCTGCCGAGGGCGCCGAAGGACGCCGCGCTCCGGGTGGTCGCGGACGCGCTCGTGGCCGGGTCCGCCGAGATCGTCGCGGCCAACGCGCTCGACGTCGAGAAGGCCAGGGAGAGCGGGACCTCCGAATACATGATCGACCGTCTCAGCCTCGACGAGGCCAGGATCGAGGCGATCGCCGAGGCGGTCCGTCAGGTCGCCGACCTTCCCGACCCGGTGGGTGAGGTGATCCGGGGCAACACGCTGCCCAACGGACTGGAGTTGCGTCAGCTCCGGGTCCCGCTCGGGGTGATCGGCATCATCTACGAGGGCCGGCCCAACGTGACCGTGGACGCCGCGGCGCTCTGCCTCAAGAGCGGCAACGCCACCCTGCTGCGCGGCTCCTCCAGCGCGTACGAGTCCAACACGGTTCTCGTCAGGATCATGCAGGAGGCGCTGGCGGGCACCGAGGTGCCCGCGGGGGCCGTCCAGCTGGTTCCCGGGCTGACCCGCGACTCGGTCAAGCAGCTCATGCGGGCCCGCGGTCTGGTCGACGTGCTGATCCCGCGCGGCGGGGCCTCGCTGATCAATTCGGTGGTGGAGGAGTCCACGGTCCCGGTGATCGAGACCGGCGTGGGCAACTGCCACGTCTATGTCGACGCCGACGCCGACCTCGACCTGGCGATCCAGATCCTGATCAACGCCAAGGTCCAGCGCCCCTCGGTCTGCAACTCCGCGGAGACGCTCCTGGTGCACGCGGCCGTGGCGGATACCTTCGTGCCGCGCGCACTGGCCGCGCTGGCGGCGGAGGGCGTCACGGTGCACGGTGACGCCCGCGTCGCGGCGTACGGTGACGTGGTGCCCGCCGATGAGGAGGACTTCCGGATGGAGTACCTCTCGCTGGACATCGCGGCCGCCGTGGTCGACTCGCTGGAGGACGCGGTCGCGCACATCAGGAAGTACGGCTCAGCCCACACCGACGCGATCGTCACGCGCTCGGTCAGCGCCTCCCGCAGGTTCGTCGCCCTGGTCGACTCCGCGGCCGTGGCGGTCAACGCCTCGACCCGGTTCACCGACGGCGCGGAGTTCGGCTTCGGCGCGGAGATCGGTATCTCCACCCAGAAGCTGCACGCGCGCGGCCCCATGGGCCTGCCGGAGCTGACCTCGACCAAGTGGGTCTACACCGGCGAGGGCCACCTGCGCACCAGCGAGGGTACGGTCCTCGCCTCGGCCGAAGCCCGCCTGAGGTAGGGGCGCGGGCCGCGGAGCGTTCCCGACGCCGAGGACCAACGGCGTCGGGAACGCTCCGCGAGCCGCACGGTACGGGTGTGATCCATCGGGGTTCCCGGATCACCGCGCTGCCAGGCGCTCCGGGGTCTACGGTGTAGTCGGCACTCCGGAGGTTCATCGGGGGTCTCGTTCGGTGACTTTGATCATCACTGAGCGTTATGGTGTGTCGCTCCGTGTGATCACGGTCGCTTATGGTTTGACTGGACTCCATGGAAATCGTCGTTGCATTCCTCTTCATAGCTTTTGTCGTTTTTGGTGCGGACCGGCTACTGCTGCTCATGGAGAGCCGCGGACACGTCAACTGGCGCCGCACCCGGCGCCGAGACCTGTCGGCGGAACCCACCGCGAAGCTCGACAGCCTGCTGGAAGACCCGGTCCGCAAGCCCACGCGCCGGCCCTGAGACGCTCCGCCCGTGGCCTGACCCGAGCCTGACGAGGCGCACGAGGAGGCGCGCGTCCCGCCATGCCGATCTTTCCGGGAGTCCGGCGTGCCATCGGGAAAACGTCACACTCGCCCGCTATGGTGTGGTCTCCTACGGCTGGACAGCAGGGAAGCGAGCGGGAGCGAGCGACCCGATAGGCGCAGCGGTCCCTGACCCATGTGGCCGACGCAGGAGGTCACATGGGTCGTCTCGGGCGGGTCGGTCCTTACACGTTGCTGGAGCGTCTCGGCCGGGGAGGCATGGGCGAGGTCTACCTCGCCGTCGGCCGCCGTGGTGACAACGTCGCGCTCAAGGTCCTCCACGACATGGTCGACACCGACTCCGAGGCCCGGGTGCGTCTGGAGCGGGAGGTCCGTGCCCTTCGCAGGGTCGAGAGCCCCTACGTGGCCCGCGTCGTCGACGCCGACCTCAACGGTGATCGGCCCTACCTGGTCATGGAGCACATCGAGGGAGAGACCCTCCTGGAGCGGGTGCGGCGCGGCGGTCCCCTGGAAGGCGGCCTGCTCACCCTCGCACAGGGGCTGGCCACCGCCTTGTCGATCATCCACGCGGCCGGGGTCGTCCACCGTGACCTCAAACCCGCCAACGTGCTGGTCAACGAGGACGACGAGCCCGTCCTCATCGACTTCGGCATCGCCCACGTCCTGGACGCCACCAGACTCACCCTGACCGGCACCTTCCTCGGCACCCCCGGTTACGCCGCCCCCGAGCTGTTCGCCGACGAGCCCGTGGGCGAGCCCGCGGACGTGCACGCCTGGGCGGCCACCGTGGCCTTCGCCGCGACCGGCAGGCCCACCTTCGGCAGGGGCACGGTCGAGGCGCAGATGTACGCGATCCTCAACGGTCAGGCCGATCTTGAGGGTGTCCCGGCAGCTCTGCTGCCCCTGATCCGCGCGGCCCTGCACCGTGAGCCGGCCAAGCGCCCCACCGCGGCCCTTCTCGCCGGCCGCCTCGGCCGCCTCGCCCGGGTGGCCTCGCCCGAGGCGGGGATCTCCCAGAAGGCGGCAGGCTCCGCAGGGGAGAAGCCCGGCGGAGCCAGGAAGCAGGAGAGCCGTCCCAAGCCCCGCGCCAAGGGCGACGAGCCCGCGAGGAGCGGCCGATCGGCCAGGGGAAGGTCGCCCGCCCCGGCGGTGGAAGGCTCGGCGGGGCCCGCGCGGGCGGTACGCCCCCCTGCCGCCGCGGAGGGCACGCCACGTGGCGGACGGGCGGCGCTCGCCTCCGGTGAGGCGCCCCGCGCGGGGCGAGCGCTCCCCGCGGCGGGGGAGACGTCGCGGGGCGGGCGTCAGGCCTCCCCGGCCGCTGAGGCGTCCAGCGGTGGGCGTGCGGCTCTCGCGGCAGGTGAGGCGTCGCGGGGCGGGCGTTCCTCCGCCGCGGATGGCCGGGCGACCCGGCGCCGGGCGGGCGGACGGTCCGGCGGCGCGGCAGGGGAAGCTCAGGCCCCTGGCCGGGCAGGACCGCTGCCCACGGGCAACGCGGCGCTGCTCCTGCTGGCGGTGCTGGCCGTGCCGTGCGTCGTGGCCACGGTCATCTGGCCGCCGGCCACCTTCGCCGTCACCGGCCTGTTCGCCGCACTGGCCCGCGCGCTCTGGGGCGGGCACTGGCTGGTCAGGAAGCGCAAGTCGGCCAGGGTCCGGGTGGCCCTGCGGGTGCTGGGCTTTCCGGTGATCTTCGCCGCCTCGCTGCTGACCGTCCTGGCCTGGCCGGGGCTGCCGGCGGCCGCCCTGGCGGGTCTCGCACTCTGGCTGACCCTCGGTGGCTCGCTGCCACCGGAGTGGTGGCTGCACTCGGCCCCGATCGCCGTCTCCGGCGTCGTGTTCGGCGTCGTCTGTGGCGGTCTCCTCGGCCGGGAGATCGAGCGGATCGGCACCGAGCTCGTCGAGCTCCGCAAGGAGGGGCTGCGCGCGCTCGCCGTGCTGGGCGGCTTCGTCGCCCTGTGCTCGGCGGCCGTACGCGCGATCGCCCTTCTCGTGTAGGGGGCGTCCTTTTGTCAGGGAGGCCCCCGGCGCCAGGTCCCGGCCGGTGGTGGGGTTCGCGTCGGCTCAGGCGACCTTGGACGGTGTGGCGGCCCAGGTGTCGCGGAGGCCGGGGCGCCGGTGATGTGACCCACGTTCGTTCAGGCGCCGCGGTCGGTCCCCTTGCCCACGGGATCACCGTTGACCTTCAGGGGGCGCGGCAACGCGTTCCGGTCCTGCCATAGCTGTTGAATAAAAAAGGGCCCGTCCGGGCCCTTTTGGTGGAACTCTCGGCTAATTTCCATCGCGGCGGGAGAAGCGATTGAAGATGCGCTCCCCGGCGTTGACAGCACCTTCCGCCACGTCGCGCAGAACACCGATGAACGGGTCCTGGGACTGCGACCAGGACTCGCGGTAGGAGCGGGCGGCAGCCCGGACCTCCTCGGAGATCTTCGCGTTGGAGTCGTCGGCGCGGCGGGGGTAGTCGCCGGCGATGATCGTGTCGTACTCGCCGCCGCGGCGCCACTTGTCGAGCTCGGCCACGCGGGAGACGGCGAACGGATGGGTGGTGCCCAGCAGGTTGAGGACCTTGAGCAGGCCGTCGCGGACGTCGCCCGCGGTGTCGTACTCCCGTGCCTGGTCGAGGAAGGCCTCGATGTTCATCTCGTGCAGGCGCGAGCCGCCGGCGAGCTTCATCAGGGCGCGCAGCGCCGCATCGGGGTCCTGGCCGCAGAGCAGGCCGCCGCGGTCGGCGGAGAGCTCGGACTTGCGGTGCCACTCCTCCAGGCCGGCCACGATCGCGCGCAGGCCGATGTAGCCGAGCGGGATCCAGGCCACGCGCGTGGCCAGACGGGTCAGGATGTCGAGCATGGTGCGGTAGACGGCGTGGCCCGACAGGATGTGGGCGGTCTCGTGGCCGATGACGAAGCGCTGCTCCTCCAAATCCATCAGGTCCAGCAGGCCGGTCGTGACGACGATGAACGGGTCGTCGAAACCGATCGCCTTCGCCTGCACCAGCGGGCTCTGCTGCACGTAGACCTCGGGAATGCGGTGGAGGTCGAGCGTGTAGGCCGCGTCGCGGCCCATGTCGTGCAGTGCTCGGAACTGCGTGTCACCGGTGCGTACGGCCGAGGCGAGGTAGATCAGGCGCAGGCGGCGCTCACTGACCAGGCCGGACATCTGCTTGAGCACCGTGTCGAATCCGCTGAGCGATCGGAGGGCGACCAGCGCGGACCGGTCAGCGGGATGTTCGTAGGCGCGTGAGCTGATGCCGGGAAGCTGCACGCGGTTGCGATCCGGGGTGGTGGTCATGTCCGGCATGCTACGTCGGGTCTGCCTGCCACGCGCGGGGGGTGATTAAAAGCTCTGTACGGCTTGCGCGTATGGTCCGTTTCATGATGAACGCGCCTACCGGTCGGGGGAAGCGGCGCCTGGGCGTCATGGGCGGGACCTTTGATCCGATCCACCATGGTCACCTGGTCGCGGCCAGTGAGGTCGCCCACCACTTCGACCTCGACGAGGTGGTCTTCGTGCCGACGGGACAGCCCTGGCAGAAAGCCGACAGGACCGTCTCCGCCGCGGAGGACCGGTATCTCATGACGGTCATCGCGACCGCGTCCAACCCTCGCTTCTCGGTGAGCCGCGTCGACATCGACCGCCCGGGGCCGACCTTCACCATCGACACGCTCCGGGAGATCTCCTCTGCCTGGGGGCCCGACGTCGATCTCTACTTCATCACCGGCGCCGATGCCCTGGCCCAGATCCTGAGCTGGCGCGACGTCGACGAGCTGTTCACCATCGCGCACTTCGTGGGCGCCACCAGGCCCGGCCACGTCCTGCACGACCCCGGCCTTCCCGAGGGGAAGGTCAGCCTGGTGGAGATCCCGGCGCTGGCCATCTCGTCGTCGGAGTGCCGCGAGCGGGTGGCCGCCGGGGCGCCCATCTGGTACCTCGTGCCCGACGGCATCGTCCAGTACATCAACAAGCGTGGCCTCTACGGCAAGGCGTCATCTGAGGGGGATCGTCCCCGGCGGTTGGGGCAGGGCAGGCCGGAAGAGAATCTGTGAATCGCGATGATCTGCGGAAATGGCGCAAGTCAGAACGTGTTTCGCTATGATTCGAGAAGTTTGCGTGGGACGGGTGTCCACAGCTCAACCGGCTTGATCGCCGAATGACCCGGGCACCTGCCCGTCCCACCCGAGATCGGCAGGCGCGGCCCCGACCGCGCGGTACGCCCCCGATCAGACCGCCAATCCGTTTGCGGTACGGAATCGGGCGGCCCACGATAGGCGTTGTTCAAACGGTGGCTCTTCAACGAGCGCCGAATCGGGCACCCTGATAGGTGACAGCGCCGACTAGCAGGAGGACTGACCCACACCGTGACAGCAACCGACAGATCCATCCAGCTCGTCAGGCTCGCCGCCGAGGCGGCGGCGGACAAGCTGGCCGATGACATCCTCGCCTATGACGTGAGCGACCAGCTCGTCATCACCGACGCGTTCGTGCTCTGCTCCGCCACCAACGACCGCCAGGTCCGCGCCATCGTCGACGAGATCGAGGATCGGCTGCGGATCGAGGCCGACGCCAAGCCCGTCCGCCGCGAGGGCGAGCGCGAGGGCCGCTGGGTCCTGCTGGACTACATCGACATCGTCGTGCACGTCCAGCACGAGGAAGACCGCACCTTCTACGCGCTCGAGCGCCTGTGGAAGGACTGCCCCTCCATCGCGCTGCCGGACAGCGTGACCCAGGTCGCCGCCCAGCGCGCCCGCGGGGCGGTAGCTGAGTGAGCCGTCGCGTCGTCTGTCTCAGACATGGTCAGACGCTGTGGAACGTCGAACACCGCTTCCAGGGCCACAGCGACATCCCGCTTGACGAGACCGGGATCGCGCAGGCGACCCGTGCGGCCTCGCTGCTCGCCGCGCTCCGCCCGAGCATGATCGTCTCCTCCGACCTCCAACGGGCCTTCGACACGGCCTCGGCACTGGCCCGCGTCACCGGCCTGAACGTCATGGTCGACAAGGATCTGCGAGAGCGGGGCGGCGGGCAGTGGGAAGGGCTCACCCGGGAGGAGATCTCCGCGGGTTGGCCCAGGGAGTTCGCGGCCTGGGAGGCGCCGGGCGGCGAGGAGGTCGGTGACGTCGCCGACAGGGTGGCTTCGGCGGTGCGCCGCTGGGCCGCGCAGGTCGACTCCGACGGCCTGCTCGTCGTCGCCTCCCACGGGGCGGCGATCCGGCTCGGCATCGCCAAGCTCATGAACCTGCCGCAGGAGCTCTGGCCCGCCCTGGGCGGCCTGGGAAACTGTTCCTGGTCGGTGCTGGAGGAGTCGCGCAAGGGCTGGCGCCTGCTGGAGCACAACGCCGGAACCCTCCCCGAGCCGGTCAGCAGCGACGACAGCCCCGAGGCCACCCAGGAGTGACCTCGCCGGTGCGGCTTGCGCCCCGGTGGCGGGCGCGGGCCGTGTGGCCGTCGATTAGGTGAACATGTCGGTGTCCTTATATGCTTCCCAAGCGCCGCGACGAGAGCACTCGAAGCGGTGACCAGGGGCTATGGCGCAGCTGGTAGCGCGCCTCCATGGCATGGAGGAGGTCTGGGGTTCGAATCCCCATAGCTCCACAGTTGAACCGCCTCTGACCTGCGCTTTCGTGCAGGGCAGAGGCGGTTTCCGTTTCTGGCCGCGGATCCCGGCGCGTCTTGCCGGGCCGGCCGCGCGCCCTCCGTCTGAACGTGAGGCCGGCCCGGTGAGACGCGCGAGGGATCACGGACGTGGGTGGCGTACGCGATCCCTTCCGCGCTCCTTCATGATCGTGCAGCCGGAATGGCGAAACAGCGTGCTTTAGCTGCTCTTAAGGCGTGCTTACGTGCGATCTAACCAATGTCCGACTTCTCCGCTCCCCGAGGGAAGCGGCTTCTCGCCTCCCTCGAACGAGGCGGGCGACGGCCAAGCCTTGCCCGTTTCCGGCACAGGACCCACAAAAGGGAAGAAACGCACCTATCGCGCAACCTCCGATGGTCTTCCCGCCAAGCATGACGGTGACCTTCAGCGGGCTGTTCAACGCGGTGCGTTCCCGCGGGACCAGCGGCCGCGGACCAGGCGCCGGGTGATGCGCGGAGGCCGATCGTGCCGGTCGGTGCGGAACCAGAGCTGGACCCTGGCGCCGCCGAGGGAGGAGGCGTCGATCCGTAGCGTGCCGCCGGTGGACTCGGCGAGCCGGCGGGCGATGTCCAGGCCCAGCCCGGTGGATCCCGCGCCGCTGCTCCCGCGCCGCAGCGCCGCCTCCGGGTCGGGGATCCCGGGGCCGGCGTCGGCGATCAGCATGCCGACGGTGCCCGAGCCCTGGTGCAGGGTCACCGTGAACGCCGTGCCCTCGGGGGTGTGCCGGAAGATGTTGCCGAGCAGGGCGTCCAGCACGGCGCTGAGCTCTCCTGCCGCGACCGGAACCCGCGTGGGGGTCGAGGCGCCGATCAACTCCCAGGCGCGCTGCTGGTCCTCGGCCAGGGCGGACCAGAAGGTCAGCCGCTCGCGCAGCACCTCGGCGGCGTCACAGTGGACGAGCTCCGGCGCCAGGGAGGGTTGCCTGGCCGCCGCGATGATCTGGTCCACCTCCGCCTCCAGGCGGCCCAGCGCGCTCCTGCTCTGTTCGGCCTCGGGCCCCAGGTGGTCCAGGCTGAGCCGGAGCGCGGTGAGGGGTGTGCGCAGGCGGTGCGACAGGTCGGCGGCCATCTCCCGCTCGGCGGCCAGGAGCTGGACCACGCGGTCGGCCATGCTGTTGAACGCCTCACCGGCCGCGACCAGCTCGGGTGGGCCCTCCGGCTCGATGCGGACGCTGAGATCTCCGGCGCCCAGCGCGCTCGCCGCCCTGCCCAGGCGCCGGGCCGAACGCACCACCCGGACGCCCAGCCGGTCGCCGACCAGCAGGGAGCCGGCGACGAGCACCGTCGCCACCCCGCTCAGCACGGCCCACGACGCGGCGACGCCCCGGGTGAGGTCGTCCGAGGGGATGAAGATCTCAATGACCACGGTCCGCCCGCCCTCCAGGGCGACCGGGCGCAGCAGGAGGTAGCCGGTGTCCATCTCCGCGGTGATGGCCCTGGTCAGCCGGGAGGCGGCGGCCACGGTCTCGGCGGGGGCCCTGACGGTGCCGGCCGAGCCGCCGCCGGGCAGGTGGACCGCGATCCGGTCCTGCGCGCCCGTGCTGAGCAGCGCGTGGGTGAGCCGGGTCTCCTCGACGGTGATGGCCAGCACCGGGACCAGAGCCGACGCCTGCCGTTCGGCCTCGGCCATGGCCCGGCCGTAGGCGATCTCCCTGACGATGAGCCCGAGCGGGATCAGGAAGGCCAGGGCGACCATCGAGGTCCCGGCGACGGTGAGCAGGGCCAGGGTCCGTCTCACGACGGTGTGATCAACATGACCCCCACGCCGCGTACGGTGTGCAGGTAGCGGGGGGAGGACGCGCTCTCGCCGAGTTTGCGCCGCAGCCACGACAGGTGGACGTCGATCGTCTGGTCGTCGCCGTAGGACTGCTGCCACACCTCGGTGAGCAACTCCTTGCGGGAGACCACCCGGTCGGCGCGGGCGGCGAGGTAGGCGAGGAGGTCGAACTCGCGTCTGGTGAGGGTGAGAGGGACGCCGTCCAGGTGGGCCTCGCGCCGGTTCAGGTCCACCGACAGCGCGCCGACGCACAGTAGCGGCGGCGGGGTCGCGCTCCGCGCCCGGCGCAACACGGCGTCCAGGCGGGCGTTCAGGTGGTCGCCGGAGAACGGCTTCACCAGATAGTCGTCGGCCCCTGCCTGGAGCAGACGGACGATCTCCGCTTCGTTGTCCCTGGCCGTGGCGATGATGACGGGGACACTGGATACGCTGCGGACCATCTTGAGAGCCTCCGCCCCGTCCAGATCGGGTAGCCCGAGGTCGAGGACCACCGCGTCCGGGGGGTTCTGGGTGATCTCCCTCAGGGCGTCGAGGGCACGTCCCGCGCTGCGCACGACGTGCTGGCGCCTGCTGAGTTCCTGAATGATCGCGGACCGTACGTACTCGTCATCTTCGACCACCAGAACTGTCGCCATATCGTGTAACGGTAGTGAATAGTGGGACATGTAACGTAATAATCCGTGACATGCGGCAAACGCTGGGGTTCATAGCGGTGTGGTGCGGAGCCACCGTCCTGGCGATCTCGGTCGCCTGGTTCGGCGTCCGCGACGTGCTCCGCAGCGAGGTCTTCGAGGACGCGAGCATCGAGCCCCTCAACGCCGCCATCGGCCGCACCGGAGACTCGCGGCTCCCGCTGGGGGCGCCGACGGGACCGCAGGTCATCGGCGTGCCGACGGCCTCCTCGGAACCCGTCCGTACCCCGGCGCCCCGTCTCATCCCGCCCACGCGGGATACCACCGGATCGCAGCCGGCCCGTTCCCCGTCGAGGACTGCCACGCCGGTGCGCACGCGGGACGCCGGGCTCTCCCGGTCGGCGCCGTCCCCCTCGCCGTCCGGATCCGGTGCGCCGTCGCCCACCGCGCCCAAGCCGGCGGCCACCAGGACCAGGTCGATCTCGACCGAGAACCTGCGCGTGATGAACGTCAAGGGCGGTTCGGTCTCGTTCGCCATCGAGAACGGTGTGTGCCGTCTGATCGCCGCGGCCCCCAACGCGGGCTACGAGGCCAAGGTCGCCTCGGCCACCGGATGGATCCGGGTCGACCTGGTCAAGGGAGAGCACGGCTCTGCGGTCTTCTGCATCGGCGGGGAGAGCCGTACAGACCTGTGGGAATACTAGGGTTCGCCGATCTCGCGCAGTCGTGCGGCGGCCTCGGTGATGCGATCCTCGCCGAAGACCGCGATGCCGTGCAGTTCGAGCAGGGCCGAGGTGACTCCGTGACCGGGGACGCGCCGGCCGGCGAAGGTGCCGTCGTAGACGGTCAGGCTGCCGCAGGAGGGGCTGCCCTCCTTCAGGATCGCCACCTTCACGTCGAAGGACCTGGCGACGGCGAGCGCCGCCTGAGCACCGGCGAGGAAGGCGGCCGTGACGTCGGCACCCCCGGTGGTCAGCACCCGGGCCGTCCCGGAGAGCACCGCCGCACCTCCGGCGCCGCCCTCGATCTCCGCGGCGGGGCGCGGGACGGGCAGGCCGCCCTCGACCTCCGGGCAGAACGGAACGAGCCTCCCCTGGCGCCGCCACGCGGCCAGCAGTGCGTCGCCGCTCGTCTTGGCGGCCCCGTCGTAACGGACCTTCCGCCCCATCAGGCAGGCGCTGACCAGGATCCTTTCCACGGTCTCAGAATAGGCGCCGTGAAGGAGGGGGTGAGGGGGGCGGGCAGTACCCTACTGCTCATGCTTTTCGATCCCCTGCGGTCTCGATGATCGGCCCGCTCGCGACCGGCCTGATCCTGTTCTCCCTGGCGGTCGGCCTGGTCAGCCTCCTGACCACCATGCGGAACAGAGCGATGGGCACCGTGCTTCTCGTCGCGCTCGGGGTGCTGGAGGTCGGACTGCTGGTCCAGGCCGGGTTCGTGATCGCCGCGATGGTGCGGGGCGAGGGGCCGGCGAGCTCGGCCACGCTCATCGGCTACCTGGCGGGCAGCGTGGTGATCCCGCCGGTGGCGGCCTTCTGGGGGATCGGCGAGCGCTCACGCTGGGGGCCCGCGGTGGTCGCGGTGGCGGGCTTCGCGATTCCCGGCATGGTCGGGCGGCTGCTCCAGGTCTGGCAGGGGATGCCGTGAGCGAGCCGGCGATCGGCAGCGGACCCGGCCGCGCGCTGGTGGCGGTCTACGGGGTGTTCGCCCTGGCCGCGGGGGCCCGCGCCGCGGTGCAGATCGCGACGCGCCTGCAGGAGGCCCCGCTGGCCTACTGGCTGTCGGCGTTCGCCGCCGCCGTCTACATCGTGCTCACCGTCGCGCTGGCCAGGGGGAACCGGACCCTGGCGCTGGTCGCCTGCGGGATCGAGCTGGCCGGGGTGCTCATCATCGGCACGCTCAGCATGGTCTACCCAGAGGCGTTCCCGCGTGCCACAGTCTGGTCGGGTTATGGAAGTGGATATCTCTTCATCCCGTTTGTGCTGCCAGTCCTGGGGCTTTACTGGCTTCTGCGGCGCCGCTAGTTAGGTCCGGCCCGCACCGGGCAGGTCTGCCTCCCGAACCGACCGAACCACAAGGGAGGCACGGTCATGAGCTCGATTGAACAGTCAGTCGACGTCAACGTCCCGATCCGGACCGCGTACAACCAGTGGACCCAGTTCGAGAGCTTTCCCGAATTCATGGAAGGCGTGGAGTCGATCAAGCAACTCAGCGACACGCGTACCGCGTGGGTCGTCGAGATCGCGGGGGTCCGCCGGGAGTTCCAGGCGGAGATAACCGAGCAGCACCCCGACGAGCGGGTGGCCTGGAGATCGGTCGAGCGGCCGCACCAGGCCGGTGTGGTGACCTTCCACCACCTCGGTCCGGACACCACCCGGGTCACGCTCCAGATGGAGTACGACCCCGAGGGGTTCGTCGAGACCGTCGGCGACTGGCTGCAGATCGTCCGCCTGCGGGTCCGCGGTGACCTGGAGCGTTTCAAGACCTTCATCGAGTCGCGCGGTGGCGAGACCGGCGCCTGGCGCGGGGATGTGCCGGGACCGCACGAGCACGGCGCCCGGGTCGGCGGCACCGGCACGACAGGTGGCTACGGCTCTGACGAGCCCGCACCTCCGCGCACCGTGGGCCAGGGTTACCCGCCGGAGTCCGCGCTTCCGCCTCCTGGCGGTGAGCCGCTGCCGCCGGCCGGCCGCCGGCTCGGCGAGGAGCCGCCGCTCACCCCGGGGCCACGCATCTGACGCTCGCGGGTCCGGGATGACCGCCTGATGTCCGCCCGGATCGCAGGCTCGCCCGGTGCGGCCCCAGATGTCCGGTGCCCTGACCATCCGGGTTCTTCGGCATCGGAGCCGGGGACACGCCGGTGCGCGAGAGAGCCGGGTCACGCCCTGTAAAGGGATGCGTGGCCCGGCTTTCACATTGTCAGCAGTTTTCGATCACCTCCACCCCGACACGTCGGTCAGGAACAAACAGAGGTTTCAGTCCTGTTAAAGTTGTGGTCAGCCAATCATCCTACGATTGGATGAAACCACTGAGGAGGACTGAAACCAGCATGAGCGTGCTAACCCATCAGACCAGGGGCCGCACCGGTGGAACGACAGGATCTCTCGCCTGGTTGCTCGTGCTGGGAATCGTTCTCGCGGCGCTGAACCTGCGCACCGCCGTCACGAGCGTCGGGCCGGTTCTCGACCAGATAACCTCCGGCCTCGGCATGACCGCCCTCGGAGTCGGGCTGCTCACCACGCTCCCCGTGCTCATCTTCGCCTCGGTCGGCGCGCTGACCCCGGCGCTGGCCAGGAAGGTCGGCGAGCACCGCCTCCTGCTCTTCTCCCTCATCGTCCTGGGCGCCGGCCTGCTCATCCGCTCGATGGTGGACTCGGCCGAGGTGTTCCTCTACAGCAGTGCCCTGGCGCTGTCGGGCGGAGCGGTGGGCAACGTGCTCATCCCCAGCCTGATCAAGCGCCACTTCCCCGGCAGGGCCGGGACCATGACCACCGTCTACACCACGGCCCTCGCGGTGGGCACGATGCTCGCGGCCGCCGCGACCGTGCCCATCCAGCAGGCCACCGACGGCAACTGGCATGTTGCCCTCGGGGTGTGGGGGGCGCTCGCCGCCGTCGCCGCCATTCCGTGGCTTGCGCTCGCGCGCAGTGAGCCGGAGCGGCGCGGCGCGGGCGAGGGAACGAGTGCTCGTGCCCTGCTCCGCAGCAGGCTGGCCTGGGCGGTCGCCGCCTACTTCGGCACCCAGAGCATGGTCGCCTACATCATGTTCGGCTTCCTGCCGAAGATCCTCATCGATGGTGGCTACAGCAGCGGGCAGGCGGGTCTGGTGCTGGGCGTCTTCACCGCGATCGGTATCCCGGTCTCGCTCCTCGTGCCCTGGGTGGCGTCGAAGTTCTCCGACCAGCGGCCCGTGGTCGCCGCCTTCGTGGTCTTCTACGTCGCCGGCTTCCTCGGCCTCTGGCTCGCGCCCGTCGGCCTGGCGTGGCTCTTCGCGAGCCTGGTCGGCATCGGGATGGGGTCCTTCCCGCTCGCGCTCACCATGCTCGCCATGCGCACCCGCACCCCCGAGGCGACAGCCGCGCTGTCGGCCTTCGGGCAGAGCACCGGATATCTCATCGCGGGCGCCGGACCCCTGGTCATCGGCTTCACGCACGAGTCGACCGGCGGCTGGACGCTGCCGTTCCTGCTGCTGCTCGGGGTGGTCGCGGTGCAGTTCGTGGCCGGCTGGTACGCCGGGCGGCCGGGTTACCTGGAGGACGAGCGGGCTCTGGCGCGCTGACCCTCCCTCGCCGACGCGGCCTGTGCCCTCTCGGGGGCGGCACAGGC
>NZ_JBEXGU010000121.1:0-29208 GCF_040607515.1 Streptosporangium sp. NPDC005286
CCGCCCCCTCGGGAGGGGGCGGGGAGTGCGCGCCGGCCGGGTCTTTCCGTACGGGCGGCAATCGCCATTAACCGGTTAACTTAAAAAGGTGGACGATGTTGTCCCATGGGTCGGCGGCTCTGTCCGCGAGTGATCCTGAATATCGGAGCCCGTGAACTGAACCGAGCAAGTTACTGGGAGGTTACGTGTGAGGCGGCGATGGTGCCGGCATCGCGCTACCGGCGTGCTGCCCCTTGATCCCCCGGCTCCGGTTCGTTCATGGAACCTGCTGGCAGCAGCGGGTTGACTCGTCCCGCCGGGGTGGGGGCAAGAGCGTCCCCTCTCTCTCCCCGGTGAGCCGACCCGCTATCCTTGGCCGAATAAGAACCGGTTCATCAGGGGGAACTGTGAAACGTCCGACGATCGCTGACATCGCCCGTCGTGCCGGCGTGTCCAAGGGCGCCGTCTCCTACGCGCTCAACGGGCAGCCAGGGGTCTCGGAGGCCACCCGCGCCAACATCCTCGCGATCTCCAAGGAGCTCGGCTGGCAGCCCAACAGCGCGGCGCGCGCCCTCAACGGTGCCCGCGCCCGCACCATCGGCCTCGCGCTGTTCCGCCCGGCCCGCACCCTGGGCATGGAACCGTTCTTCATGGAGCTGATCAGCGGTATCGAGGCCGAGCTCGCGGACCGGTCCTACGCGTTGATGCTGCAGGTGGTCACCGACCACGCGCAGGAGATCGAGGTGTACCGGCGCTGGTGGGGGGAGGGGCGCGTCGACGGCGCCTTTCTGGTGGACCTGCACCTCGACGACGCCCGGGTGGAGGCGATGCGGTCACTGAACATGCCGGTCGTGGTGATCGGGCATCCCTCGCAGGCGGGTCCGCTGAGCACGGTCTGGTCGGACGACGGCCTGGCCATCAGGGAGACCGTGGAGTATCTGGTGGCGCTGGGGCACCGGAGCATCGCCAGGGTCGCGGGGCTGCCCAGGCTCGTGCACACCACGCTGCGCGACCAGGCCTTCGTTCAGGCGTGCCAGGACGCGGGCCCGGGGCGCGTCGAGCATCTGATCGTCCACACCGACTACACCGGCGAGGAGGGGGCCAGGATGACCAGGCGGCTGCTCAGCTCGCCCCGGCGGCCCACCGCCATCGTCTACGACAACGACATAATGGCCGTGGCCGGGTTGTCGGTGGCGCAGGAGATGGTTCTGGACGTTCCGGCCGACCTGTCGATCGTCGCCTGGGACGACTCCCCGCTTTCGCAGGTCGTGCGCCCGCCGCTGACCGCGCTCACCCGGGACATCCCCGCCTACGGAGCCTGTGCCGCCCGTCAGCTGCTCGCGCTGATCGCCGGAGAACCGGTCGACCTCTCGGTGGAGGACCGCCCCGCCACCCTGATCCCGCGCGGCAGCACCGGCCCCGTCCGCGGCCCGCGTTGACGGTCAGAGCCGACCGGTATCTCGCCCACCCGCCGGAGCGGGTCTGGCGGGCGCTCACCGGCACCGACCCGGACGACCCGCTCCAGCGGCACACGTACGCCGTCTTCGACGGGGGCCGGCGCTCGCACCTCATGGGCAGGCTGGAGGAGGTGCCGGTCACCGGCTGACGATCTCGTACGGCGAGGCGGCGAAAACATGACAGAGGATGTCCTGTTTTCGCGCCACGCTCGTCCCATGAACAGGACGTTGGAAGGAAAGGTCGCCCTGGTCGCCGGGGCGACGAGGGGAACCGGCCGGGGGATCGCGGTGGAACTGGGCGCCGCGGGCGCCACGGTCTACTGCACGGGCAGGAGCACGCGGCGGCGGCGCTCGGAGATGAACCGGCCGGAGACCGTCGAGGAGACGGCCGAGCGCGTGACCCGCGCCGGCGGGCAGGGCATCGCGGTCGAGGTGGACCACCTGGAGCCGGAGCGGGTGCGCGCCCTGGTGGAGCGGATCCGGCGCGAGCGGGGAAGACTCGATCTCCTGGTCAACGACATCTGGGGCGCCGACCCGCTGGCGGAGTGGAACGTCCCCGTCTGGAAACACTCGCTCGACGACGGCCTGCGCATCCTCCGGCTGGCGATCGACACCCACCTGATCACCAGCCATCACGCCCTGCCGCTGCTGATCGAGAACCCCGGCGGCCTGGTGGTCGAGGTGACCGACGGCACCCTGGAGTACAACCTGGCCAACTACCGGCTCTCGGCCTTCTACGACCTGGCCAAGCTCTCGGTGAACCGCCTGGCCTTCACCCAGGCGCACGAGCTGCGCCCGCACGGCTGCTGCGCGGTCTCGCTGACCCCCGGCTGGCTCCGCTCGGAGAGCATGCTGGAGAACTTCGGCGTCACCGAGGAGAACTGGCGGGACGCCACGGCGAAGCAGCCGCACTTCGTGATCTCCGAGTCGCCCTCCTACACCGGGCGCGCGGTCGTCGCCCTCGCCGCCGACGAGGACAGGATGCGCTGGTCGGGGCAGTCCACCTCCAGCGGGCGGCTCGCCCAGGTGTACGGCTTCACCGACCTCGACGGCAGCAGGCCCGACGCCTGGCGCTATATCGAGGAGGTCGAGAGCAAGGGCAGGGCCGCCGACGCCACCGGCTACCGCTGACCGGCGCCGGGAGCGGTCATCCGGCTGACCCGCCGCTGCCGCCCGAGGAGCCGTACAGGTCGTGCATGCGGGCGGCGGCACCGGCGACGCGGGTACGGAGGTCGGGCGGGTCGAGGACCTCGGCCTCCGGGCCGAAGCGGAGGACCTGGCCGTAGGCGACCTCCAGCGACTCGACGGGCAGGCGGAGCGTGACCCACCCCCGCCCGTCGGGCTCGCCGGCGGAGGCCATCGCGTCGTCGAGGGCCGCCCGATCGGCGATGACGGGGAGCAGGCGAAGGGCGGCGGGGCTGAGCCTCACGGTGACGTCCGTGGTGAGCAGGGAGTTCGCGAACCGTGCCGACTTCTCGCTCCAGAACGCGGCCAGGTCGAAGGCGCCGTCCCGCTCGAAGCGCAGGGCGGGGTGGAGCTCAACCTCGTCGAAGCGATCGACCCGATAGATCGCGGACCGGGTCGCCAGGTACCAGACCCCCGCCTTCAGCACCAGCCCGTACGGCTCCAGACGCCGCCGGGCGGCCCCGGCCCCTCCGGTCTGCCCGGTCTGCCCGGTCTGTTCGGCCGGGCGGGAACGGGTGGCGCGCCGGTAACGAGCGGTGACCGGGTGGTCGCCCCACACGGCCCTGGCCAGCGGTGCCAGTGCGGTAGGGAGAGGCCGCTCGCTCGCGAACCAGCCGGGGGCGTCCAGGTGGAAGCGTTGCGCGGCGGTCGCGGGGGCGTCCCGCAGGCCGGGGGAGAGCGCGGCCGAGGCCTTCAGCCGCGCCGTGGCGGCCACCTCGCCCAGTCCCATCTCCCGCAGCGCCTCGGGCACGCCCGACAGGAACAGCGCCTCGGCCTCGGCGCGGTCCAGCCCGGTGAGGCGGGTGCGGTATCCGTCCAGCAGCCGGTAGCCGCCGCCCCGCCCCCGGTCGGCGTAGACCGGCACGCCGGCCTCCGACAGGGCGAGCACGTCACGGTGGACGGTCCGCTCGGAGATCTCCAGCTCCCGGGAGAGCTCCATCGCGGTCATCCGGCCCCGAGCCTGGAGCAGCAGCACCAACGACATCAACCTGGCCGCGCGCATCCCCCGACCCTAGTGCGCGGGCCGGGGGATCCTCACCGGCCTTTCGGGGGAACCGGGCCGAGGCCGTCTCCGGGGCCCCGTCGCGGAACCCGTTGAAGGCGGGCGGTCGCCGGCCTGGCCGCGGCACGCCCGCGACGGCGGGCGATGTGAGGCCGGGCGAGGTCAGTCCGGGACGAGGGGGAGCACGACCGCGGACGGGTGGGCCGGGTCGTGGAAGATCTCGTAGTCGTTCGTGACCATCGCGCTGCCCGTGCCCAGGGGCTCGCCGGTGCCGAGGTTGCGGGCGATCCGGGGGTAGGCGCCGCCGGCGACGTGCAGGCGGATCCGGTGGCCGCGGCGGAACCTGTGGCCGATCGGCCACAGGTCCACCCCGACCCGGCGGATCCCGTCATCCCCGGCGACCGGGGCGCCGGGAACCAGGCGGCGCACGCCCTCGCACACGTTGTAGGAGGCGCCGTCCGGATGCACGTCGCAGACCCGGACCACCACGTCGCAGTGCTCGCTGCCGGTGCGGACGTACAGTTCGGCGGAGACCGGGCCGATCATCTCGGTGTCCCGCCGTAGCTCGGGGCCGGTGTAGACGAGCACGTCGCGCCGGGCCTCCAGCCTGCGGTTGTCGCGCGGCTCGGAGTTGCCGAGCAGGACCGGGCCGCCCTGCGCGGGCGTCGGGTGCGCGGGGTCGTAGCGGAAACGGCCGGGTTCGGCGTCGCCGGGGCCGTCGGGGCCGCCGGGGGAGAGGGCGAAGCCGGGCCGCAGGTGCCAGCGCTGCTCCCGCATCCGGGGAACCGGCCAGTCGGGGTAGTCGCGCCACTCGTTCGCGCCCGTCACGTACAGCCGGACCGGTTGCTCGCGCAGCCCCGAAGGGTCGCCGAGCAGGTGCGCCCGAAACCAGGCGAGCGCCTCGGCGTTGGCCACCCGGCTGTGCCGCACGTCCGCGTGATACCAGGGGCCGATCGTCAGGTACGGGCGCCGCCCCGCGGCCCGCATCGCCGCGTAGTCCTTGATCTGCCACGGCAGGAAGACGTCGTACCAGCCGCCGGCCATGGTGACCGCGGCCTCCACCCCGCCCACCGAGGCGGAGAAGTCACGCCTGCCCCAGTAGGCCGCGGGTTCGGCGTGGTGGGCCAGCAGATCCTGGAAGAACGGCATGCCTCTGCCCGCGGACAGCCTGTCCAACTCCCCGAGCGGGCGCCCCGACAGGGCCGCGCGCCGCGTCCTGCGCGGGGCGAGCAGCGCGCCCGCCCCGCCGAGAGGGCCGTCGATGGCGGCGGTCAGCGTGGTCCACATCAGCGACGACTCCAGGGCGAACGCCCCGCCCACGTAGGCGGCGTCCCGGAACTGGGAGGCGGTCACCGAGGTGGCCATGGCCTTGAGGTCGGGCCCGGCGAAAGGGGCGATCGCCCACTGGGCGTAGCCCAGGTAGGAGGGGCCGTGCATGGCCAGGTTCCCGCCGTACCAGGTCTGGCCGCGCAGCCAGGACAGCGTGGCCAGGCCGTCGTCGTGCTCGTCGCCGAGCGGGTCGAGCAGGCCGCCGGAGCCGAACCCGCCCCGGCAACTCTGGATCACGACCTGGAATCCGCGCCGCGCGAAGCCGCGGCCGAAGGCCAGCCCGAACACGCCGCGCCTTCCGTACGGCGAGCGGATCAGGATCGTGGGCGGCCGCACGGCGCCGGTCGGAACGTAGCGGTCGGCCAGCAGCGTGACCCCGTCGGGCATCGGTACCGGCAGGTCGCGCTGGATCGCGACCCGATGCACGGCCGACCGCGGCCATGTGCTCGTCGACATGTGCTCTCCTCACGCCGCTCCATACCTACTAACTGGTAACAGAACATGGCTCTGACGGCCAGGGTGTATCGCTGTGAGGCTCGCCATCCTCGTGCTCGGCCCCGGTTCGAGGCCCGGGGGCGAGGCCGTCGCGTGGCCACGTTGCATGATCACGGTCGTCGCCGGTACTGTGGCGACATGCGATACCCGGTTGCCCTTCGGTGGTGGCGCCGCTTCTAGGCGGCGCAGGTTTCGCATTCGCGAGCAGACAGACGGCCGCCCAGGGAGGCGGCCCTTTCTGCGTCCGCTCCCTCTGGGCATCAGGGAAATCAAAGGGGCGATAACGCAGTGGAGACGAGCCGATATACCACCGCCGGCGGCGTGGGGATCGAGGTCACCGCGTCCGACGTGCCGGAGACGGTGCTTGAGGACGTCGTCACGACGCTCGGCGAGCGCCGTGGTGGAGTGCTCTCCTCCGGGATGGAGTATCCCGGCCGCTACAGCCGATGGCACCTCGCCTACGTCGATCCTTGCCTGGAGATCGTGGCCAGGGGACGCAGGATCTCCGCCCGCGCGCTGAACGCCCGCGGCAGGGTGGTGCTGCCCGCCGTCGTGTCCTGCCTGCTGGCGGCGGGCAAGCCCGTCGAGGAGCCGACAGGCGATTTCGTCGAGGTGCACGTGGCGGAGTCCGAGGACATCCTCCCCGAGGAGATGCGCAGCCGCCGTCCCACGGTCTTCACCGCGATCCGCGAGGTCATCGCCGTGTTCAAGGGCGAGGACGAGCACCTGGGCCTGTACGGCTCCTTCGGCTACGACCTGGCCTTCCAGTTCGAGCCGATCAGGCAGGTCCTGCCGCGGGGCGCCGACCAGCGCGACCTCGTGCTGCACCTGCCCGACCGGGTGATGGTGATCGACCGCAAGCGGGAGACCAGCAAGGAGTTCCGCTACGAGTTCACGGTGGACGGCCTCTCCACCCACGGGCTGGCCCGCGAGGGGGAGGTCGTACCGCTGCCCCCCGCGCCGTCCGAGCTCCCGGCCGACCCCGAGAAGGGCTCCTACGCCCAGGTGGTGGCCGCGGCCAAGGAGAAGTTCGTCCGGGGCGATCTGTTCGAGGTCGTTCCCGGTCAGGTCTTCCACGCGCCCTGCGCCGACCCGGCGGCCTTCTACCGGGAGCTGCGCCAGGTCAATCCGGCACCGTACGAGTTCCTGTTCAACCTCGGTGAGGGCGAGCACCTGGTCGGCGCCTCCCCGGAGATGTACGTCCGGGTCAGCGGCGACCGTGTCGAGACCTGCCCCATCTCCGGCACCATCGCCAGGGGCAGCAACCCGGTCGAGGACGCCGACGCGATCCGCACCCTCCTGTCCAGCGTCAAGGAGGAGTCGGAGCTGACCATGTGCACGGACGTGGACCGCAACGACAAGTCGCGCATCTGCGTGCCGGGGACGGTCCAGGTGATCGGGCGGCGCCAGATCGAGATGTACTCCAGGCTGATCCACACCGTCGACCACATCGAGGGCCGGCTGCGGCCGGAGTTCGACGCGCTCGACGCCTTCCTCACCCACATGTGGGCCGTCACCGTCACCGGTGCCCCCAAGACCTGGGCCATGCAGTTCATCGAGGACCACGAGGCCACCACCCGCCGCTGGTACGGCGGAGCGGTCGGCTACATCGGCTTCGACGGTTCGATGAACACCGGCCTGACCCTGCGCACCGCGCAGATCCGCGGCGGGGTCGCCACCGTCAGGGCCGGGGCCACGCTGCTGTTCGACTCCGACCCCGCCTCCGAGGAGCGGGAGACCGAGCTCAAGGCCAGCGCCCTGCTGGGCGCTCTGGCGGTGGTCGGCGTGACCCCGCAGGAGCAGGCCGAACCCCAGGTGGCCGCGGCGCCGCCGGGAAGCGGGATGAAGATCCTGCTCGTCGACTGCGAGGACTCCTTCGTCAACACCCTCGCCGACTACTTCCGCCAGCAGGGCGCCGAGGTCGTCACGCTCCGGCACGGCTTCCCCGTCACGATGATCGACGAGATCGCGCCGTCCCTGGTGGTGCTGTCGCCGGGCCCCGGCTGGCCCTCCGACTTCGGGCTCCCCGCCCTGATCGACGCCCTCTACGAGCGCGACCTGCCGGTGTTCGGCGTCTGCCTCGGACTGCAGGGCATGGTGGAGCAGGCGGGCGGCACGCTGGAGTTGCTGTCCTACCCCGAGCACGGCAAGCGTGGCCGGGTCCGGCGGCTGGGCGACAGCGCCCTGCTCGACGGGCTCCCCGAGGAGTTCACCGCCGCGCGCTACCACTCGGTCCACGTCAAGCGGCCGGGTGTCGCCGGTTTCACCGCCACCGCGCTCACCCCCGACGGCGCGGTGATGGCGATCGAGGACGTGGAGCGGCGCCGCTTCGCCGTGCAGTTCCACCCCGAGTCGATCCTCACCGCGGAGGGAGGCGCGGGAGCGAAGATCATCGCCAACGTTCTCCGGCTCTGCCGCACGTCCGGGTAAAGAAGCGGTATTTCGAACCCGGCCCTCACCTCGGGTGACCATCATGTTCAGCGAGGGGATCGCCGGGTTCACCCGGCAGGTGAATCGCTTCTCCGCTACGGTTCTCGGGTTCGAAACGGCCAGAGCCTGGCCGTCGCCCACCTCGGCCGAGGGAGGCGAGGAGCCGCTCCCTTCGGGAAGCGGAGGAGTCACAGAGTTCTCCCCGTCGTAGGGACCGCAGGGGTGACGGCCGGACCTGGCCGCCGCCCCCGCGACCGGGGGAGGAGCGGGCATGAGGTCGGACGGTGTGCTGCCCGTCGAGCTGCCCGACGCCGTACGGGAGGCGCTGCTGGCGCCGCTGGTCGACCAGAACTGTCACGGCGTGCGCCGTGACGACCTGACCAGGGCCCGGTTCGAGACGCTGCTCAGCGACGCGGGAACTCCGGCGCCCCCGGGCACCACCCACTTCGACACCCCCGTCGGCACCGCGGTCCGTCGCTGGTGCGCGCCCGTCCTCGGTCTCGCCCCGCACGTGCCGCCGGCCGTGTACCTGGCCCGCAGGGCGGAGTTGGGCGCCACCGAGGTGAACCGGCGACTGCTGGGCGCCGCGGGGATAGCCACCTTCCTGTTCGACGGATTCGACCGCTTCGACGGCCTGGACAGTGATCTCGACGGTGATCTCGACGGTGATCTCGACGGTGATCTCGACGGTGATCTCGACGGTGACCTCGGCAGGCCCGAGGTGCTGCCACCGGCCGAGATGGGCCAGGCGGGTGGCGCCGGCACCGCGCGGGTCGTCCACATCGAGCGGGCCGAGGAGGAGGTGGCCAGGACCGCGGTCTCGGGGGTCTCCTACATCTCGGCCCTCGCCCAGAGCCTCGCCGCGCGGGCCGTCCGCGCCGTCGCGCTGAAGTCGGTCACGGCCCACAGATCCGGGTTCCATCTCGACCCGGCCAGGCCGAGCCGGGGAGCGGTGATCGCGGCGGCCACCCGGCGGCTGGCCTGCCCGGGCGAGCGGCTCATCGATCAGGTGCTCCTGCGCCACCTGCTCTGGACGGCCGTCGACGTGGCCAGGGAGTACGGGCGGCCGCTGCAGTTCCACACCGGTCACCCCCACTACGGCGGCGCGCGCCAGGGGGTCCATGCCGGTCGCGGCGGTCGTGCGGTTCACGGCGGTCGCGTGGATGCCGGCGCTTTCGGAACTCCCGACGCCGTCGAAGGCCACGCGGTCCCCGGCCGGTACGGTACGGGTCCGGCACCGATGACCGGCTTCATCATGGCCGTGCAGCCGGTGGGTGTGCCCGTCGTCCTGCTGCACTGTCACCCGTTCCACCGCCGGGCGGCCTACCTCGCCGGTGTGCTCCCGCATGTCTACGTCGACGTGGGCGCGGCACTGACCCGCAGCGCCACGGGCTCGGCCGCGGTCATGGCGGAACTGCTCGAACTGGCACCGTTCCACAAGCAGTTGTTCGGCTCCGGCGGCCACGGCGTGGCGGAGACCTGCCACCTTGGAGCCCTGCACTACCGGCGAGGGCTGGCCGGGGCGCTCGCCGCGCGACTGGCCGACGGCGAGTGGAGCGCCTCGGACGCCGTCCGGGTGGCCCAGATGATCGGCTCAGGCAACGCCCGCCGGATCTACCGGCTGTGAGCGGTGCCCGTCTTCGGGGCGGCGGGGCTCCCCACGCCGTTACGGTTTACGATATGCGCGACCGACGAGGTGACGAGGGGGATCCAGTTGACGGGCGATGAGGCAGAGGCACGTTTTCTTGACGACGTGACCGTGGAGTTGGTCAAGCACAGCGCCTCCGACTCCGACGTGCTCTGGGCGGCGCGGGTCTCGACCGCGGGGGAACAGTCCCTGGAGGAGGTCGGCAAGGATCCCGCGCGGTCCAAAGGGCTGATCAACTTCCTGATGCGCGACCGGCACGGCAGTCCCTTCGAGCACAACTCGATGACCTTCCTGGTCAGCGCGCCGATCTTCGTCTTCCGTGAGTTTCACCGCCACAGGGTCGGATGGTCGTATAACGAGGAAAGCGGGCGTTACCGCGAGCTTCAGCCCAATTTCTATGTCCCGGGGATGGAGCGGAAGCTGGTTCAGGAAGGCCGGCCGGGTAAGTACGTCTTCGCCGAGGGCAGCGCCGAGCAGCACAAGGTCGTTACCGAGGTGATGGAGGCGTCCTACCGGCAGTCCTACGCCGCCTACCGGGAGATGCTGGAGGCCGGCATCGCCCGCGAGGTGGCCAGGGCGGTGCTGCCCGTCGGGCTGTTCTCCTCGATGTACGCCACCTGCAATGCCCGTTCGCTCATGCACTTCCTCTCCCTGCGCACCAAGAACGAGCAGGCCAAGGTGCCCTCGTTCCCGCAGCGGGAGATCGAGATGGTGGCGGAGAAGATGGAGGCCGCCTGGGCGGCGCTGATGCCCCTCACGCACGAGGCCTTCGTGGCCGGCGGCAGGGTCGCGCCCTAGGTCCTGCCGCCCGCCGGGTCTTCGGCCCGTTGCCCGAGGTCTCGCATGGACCGTGGTCCGGGGCGCGGGCGGGTCAGCTCGTGGTCTCCTGGCGGCGCGAGAGGGTGGGCAGGACCAGGATCTCGGCCCCCGGGGGCAGCGCGCAGTCGAGGCCGCCGAGATGCCGGGCGTTCTCGCCACAGACGAACATGCTGATGTGGCGGCGGATGCTCCCGTAGTCGTCGCGGAGCCGCTGCTCCAGAGACGGGTGCGTACGGCGGAGCGTGTCGAGGGCGGAACCCAGCGTGGGGTCGCCGTCCTCATGGTCGGCGACGGCGAAGACGCGGACCTCGGTGCTCTCGCCGGCCCAGTGCCGCAGGGGGGCGGGAAGCATGAAGGTCACCAGCGTGACGGGTCTGGCCATCGGTTCAGAGCGCCGTGTGGCGCGGGGCGGGCACGGCCGGTGCGCCCGAGGGGCGGGTGCCGCGGCCGGGGGTGGCCGCATGCCGGAGGCGGGCGTGGCCCTGACAGTGGAGGGCCCGCCGGAGGGCCCGCCACCGGTGGAGGGGACCGGGGGCGGATTCGTGCGGATGGACGGCTCTGGCGGGGACGTGCGGGGAACGGGGGTGGCGGTCGAGAGGGGGGCACGGGCTGTGAGGGGGGCAGTCGTGCATGACCATCTCCTTTCGGATTGGGCCTCATGCTGCCATGCCATACCGTGTCCCGCCGGGCTCTGTGGAATTTGCGTGATCACTTTGGGGGATTAATCCTGATTGTCGGTCAAGGCTCACCCTGCACGATGTCCCGGTGGATGTGGGCCAGGGGCATCCCGCCTTGCTGGAGCCGGTGGACCGTCTCGTTGACCATGGCGGTCGGGCCGCAGACGTAGGCCTCGTGGTCGGACCAGGAGTGGAACCGCTCCATCACCTCGGCCACCTGGCCCCGCATGCCGTCGTACCCCGGTTGTCCGGAGACCACGGGGAGCACCCGCAGCCACGGGAAGGCCGACGCCATCCGGAGCAGGTCGGTCAGGTCGTAGAGTTCCCCGACGGTGCGGGCGCCGTGGAGCAGGTGGATGTTGGGGCGGCGACCGGAGCCGATCACATGCTCCAGGATGGCCTTGATCGGTGCCAGGCCGGTGCCGCCGGCCACGCACAGGATGTCGCGTCCGGAGTCGGTGGGAACCATGGTGCCGATCGGGGGCCCCAGCATCAGGTTGTCTCCGATCCGGGTGCGCTGGACCAGCGTGGTGGAGACCCAGCCGCCGGAGACCGCGCGGACGTGCAGGCGGATCGTGTTGTCGTCCCGGGGTGCGTTCGCGATGGAGAACGTGCGCCAGACGCGTGGCCAGCGTGCGGTCTGCACACTGACGTACTGGCCGGGCAGGTAGGGCAGGTCCTGGTCGAGCCGTAAGGTGATCACCGCGATGTCCGGGGTGCGGAGTTCGTGGTCGATCACCTCGGCCAGCCACCAGGCGGGGGACACCCCCGCGTCGGACTCGGCCGATTCGATCATGAGATTGGCGGCGGCGGTGTAGGCGGCGGTCCATGCCGCCTCTATCTCGGGGGTCCAGATCTCGGCGGCGAAGCGCCTGACCGTGGCCAGGAGCGCGTTGCCGATCGCGGTGTAGTGCTCGGCGAGCACGCCGTACTTCCGGTGGTCGCGGCCGAGTTGACTCAGGAACGAGGCCAGGCTGTCGGGACTGTCCAGGCTCCAGACGATTCTGGTCAGCGCGCCGAACAGGCGGTCGCGCTGTACGTCCATCGCCGGAGGGAACATCGTCCGCAGGTGCGGGCTCTCGGCGAACAGACGTCCGTAGAAGTATGCCGCGGCCTTGTCCGCGACAGGTTCGACGACGGCGAAGCTTTCCTTGACGAGACGCGGATTCAAAGACATTTAACGAACCCACCCTAATTGATCGACTCAAAGTCCGATCACGCAGATCCACCTCCCTGACGGCTCCGGGTGACGAGCGACCGGCAGCCCCGGCTCACCTGATCACTCGAAATTCAAGTCTTCCATCACCAGGTAGGCGTCACAACCGTTTCTCGACAATACGGGGGGAAGGCTAACTATCCGTAATTAGAGCGTTATTTTGTGTGACCGAGCAATATGATTCGAGGAAAGTAAGCGAATAATAATCACGTTCGTTCTGAGTGGCGGGCCCGCCGTTCGAGAGATTTTCCGTCATTCCGGAGTTTCGGGTCGCCGGAGGTGTGACCCTCCCCGCCGTGGCGGCCGGGCGCCTCCGGCGGGGCGACACTGACACCTCGACGCCTCCCGCGGTCGACCGGACCCGGCGGGTAAAGTGCCGATCATGCCGTTGCACCCGCAGGCCGAGGCCTACCTGAGGACTTTCCAGACGGACCTCGGTGTCCCGCTCTCCACACTCACCCCCGAGGCGATCGTCGCGATGCGGGCCCTCGACGCCTTCGCCGAGCAACGGGGTCCGATCATCCCGCTCCCGCTGGTCAGGGATGACGTCGTCGCGGGCGTGCCGGTCCGCGTCTACCGGCCGGAGGAGGGCGACCGTCCCCTCCCGGGGATCGTCTACTTTCACGGTGGAGGCTGGGTCTTCGGCAGCGTCGACCGCAACGACGCCCTCGGCCGTGACCTCGCGGTGCGCAACGGGGCGGTCGTGATCTCGGTCGACTACCGGCTCGCCCCCGACCACCCCTTCCCCGCGGCGGCCGACGACGCCTGGAGCGTCGTCCAGGACGTCTTCGGCCGCCCAGGCGTCTACGGGGTCGACCCCGAGCGCATCGCGGTCTGCGGTGACAGCGCCGGGGGCAACCTGGCCGCCGTGGCCGCCTGGCAGGCCAGGGACGCCGGGCTCGGGCTGGCCCACCAGCTGCTCGTCTACCCGATAGCCGACGTGGCCATGGACACCGGGAGTTACCGCGCCTACGCCGGCGGCTTCGGGCTCGGCGCCGACGAGATGGCCTGGTTCGTCGCGCAGTACGGCGGTGATCCGGTCGACCCCCGGCTGGCTCCCGTCCGGCTGGCCGACAAGGCCGGTCTGGCCCCGGCGACGGTGATCACCGCCGAGTGCGACCCGCTCTGTGACGAGGGTGAGGAATACGCCGCCCAGCTGGCCGCGGCCGGGGTGCCGGTCGAGGTCAGGAGGTACGAGGGGGCGATCCACGGCTTCTTCGGCCTGCCGGGCTTCTTCGACCAGGCGACCGAGGCGCGCGAGTACGCCGCGGCCCGTCTCGCGGAGGCTTTCAAATAGGGGTGCGCCCGGCTCCGGCCGGGCGGGGCGCACCCGGCGATCAGGTCAGAAGCTCCTGGGAAGTCCGAGCACCTGGGTGGCCAGGTAGTTGAGCAGGAGTTCCTCGGTGACGGGGGCGACCTTGCCGATGCGGGCGTCGGCCAGCAGGCGGGCCACCGGGTACTCCAGCGAGTAGGCCATGCCGCCGTGTGTCTGGAACGCGTGGTCGGCCGCCTCCCAGGCCGCCTGGGAGGCGGTCAGCTTGGCGATGTTGGCCTCGGTGCCGCAGGGCAACTGCCTGTCGAACAGCCAGGCGGCCTTGTACAGCATCAGCCTGGCCAGCTCGATCTTGGCCTTGACCTGGGCGAGGGGGAAGGCGATGGCCTGGTTGGCGCCGATCGGACGGCCGAACACCTCGCGCTCCTTGGCGTACTGCACGGCCACCCGCAGCGCCACCTCGGCGCCGCCGAGCGCGGAGGCGGCCAGCAGGACGCGCTCGGGGTTGAGGATGTCCCACAGCACCAGCGCGCCCTGGTCGACCTCACCGACCACGTTCCTCTCCGGGACCCGCAGGTCGTCTATGAAGACCATGTTGGACGGGGTGGTGTTGGCGCCCATCTTCGGGATCGGCTGGAAGGAGAGCCGGCCGGCCGCGACGGCCTCGGGGACGTTCACCAGCAGGACGGTCAGGCCGTTGGTGCGGGGCTTGGCCTCGGCGGCCGGGATGGTCCGGGTGACCAGGAGCATCCAGGTGGCGCGCTGCACGCCGGTGATCCAGATCTTCTGGCCGTTGACGACGAACTCCGCCCCGTCGCGACGGGCGGAGGTGGAGATGCCCAGGGCGTTGGACCCGGCGTCGGGCTCGGTCAGCGCGAAACAGGTCTCCAGCTCGCCGGTGGCCAGCCTGGGCAGCAGTTCGTCGCGCTGCCAGGGGCTGCCGTGCCTGGCCAGGGTCATGGCGCCGAACCCGGGGGTGAGCACGTAGGTGAACGCCGAACCGCCGGCCGAGCCGGAGGCCGACAGGGTCTCGGTGGCCACGGCCAGCTCCAGCAGACCCTGACCGCCGCCTCCGTACTCCTCGGGCACGGCCAGGCCGAGCCAGCCGCCCTTGGCCAGATCCTGCCAGACCTCCTCCGGCCAGCGTTTCTCGCTCTCGCATCGCTGCCAGTAGTCCAGGTCGTAGCGCGCGCAGATGTCGCCGACGCCGCGTTGGACGGCGAGGGCGCTCTCCGGAAGTGTGAAGTCCACGGTGACCAACTCCATTCTAGTTGCGCGTGCAATCGTAGAACGAAGTTCGGTAAGCCTCCAGGGCCACCGGGACGCGGGGATCAGTTCTGCTGGACGGCGTCCAGGCGCGGCCTGCGCGTGTGGTAGACGAAGGCAGGCGGTACGTTGCCCCACACCGTGCGGCCCGCGACGACCTCCTCGAAGGTGTCGATCAGGCGCTTCCTGAAACGCCGCGCGGGAGGAAGGCGCTTGGCGAAGCTGTAGGCGAAGGTGGTGAAGGCCGTGTGCGGACCCATGATCGCGGTGACCGCGTCCAGCAGGCGGCCCTGTGTCTCCTCGGAGAACGCGGCCCAGGGGAGCCCGCTCACGATCACGTCGGCCCTGGCGAGACCACGCTCCCGCAGCAGCTGAGGCAGCCGTGCCGCGTCATCGGTCACGACGTCCACCCCGGGGTTCCTGGCGGCGAGGAAATCGGCCAGCCTGGGGTTGATCTCGACGGCCATGTGGTGCCCCCGGCCTCCCAGCCTGCGCTGGATCTCCGCGGTGAACACACCGGTGCCCGGGCCGAGTTCGACGATCACCGGATCTCCCCGGTGGGGGACCGGCGAGGCCACCGCCTCGGCAAGCCGCCGCGAGCTCGGCGCCACCGCTCCGACGGTGCCCGGCGAGCGAATCCACTGCCCAAGAAAGAGCGTGGTGTCATTGGTCATGCTGTGAAGCGTAAGGGGTGCGCCGGGGCGTCGCGCGCGTCATCCGATACGATTTTCGGCCGCGCGGGAGGCGGTGCCCTCGAGGGGGGAACGCGCACCGGACGGAGAATCCGCCAGGAGGTGGACGGCGAGGTCAGCCCCCAGGGTGACGACCGGTTGGATGCCCCGTGGCCACGATGTGTTCCGAACCGGTCATCCAAGGTAAGGACACATCACATGCAGGAGGTCGTCTCCCCGCGGAAACCGACGGAGGATCGCCTGGTCCCCGCGGGCCTGCTGTACGGCCTGCGCATCCTGGTCGTCGCCCAGGCGGCCGGCCTCATCGCCGCCGCCTCGTTCGCCGGCCAGGCGGTGCGCGGCGGGGAGGCGCTGGCCGAGACCCACGTACTGGCCGGGATGGTGGTGCATCTGATCGCACTGCTGCAGATCATCGTGGCCGCCATGGTCTGGCGTCCCGGTCGAGGTGCCGGCTGGCCGGCGCTGGCCAGCGCCGGCCTCTTCCTGGTCGGGATGGCACAGCACTTCAGCTGGGAGGCGCTCGGCACCCACGTCCCCAGCGGGCTGGCCCTGTTCGGGATGACCGTCGCCGTGCTCGTCTGGGCCTGGTCCCCCGGCGCCGCCGTGCGCCGCTCCTGATCCGGACGGCGCCGCCCGGGTCGGGTGACGCCGATCGGAACCACGCCGCCGCGCGGCCGTGGCGGCGTGGTTCCCCGCACTCCTCCCGCCTCCCCCCGGCCGCCTCCCCGGGCCCTGCCGCGCCCCTGGGCGCCCCCTGGTCCCGCGCCTGACGCCCGCCCCGTGCCTCCGCCGGACGGCCGTACGGTCCGTGTGAGCCCCGCACGGGTAGGGTCGGCATCAGGCACGGGGAGGGAGACAGACCGGTGAATCCGGAAGCATCGGGAGCCGAAGATCGAATCTGGACGGTTCCCAACGCGTTGAGCCTGGCCAGGCTTCTGGGGGTGCCGGTCTTCCTCTGGCTGGTGCTGGGCCCGAAGGCCGACGGCTGGGCCGTCGCGCTGCTGATGCTGGCGGGGTTCTCCGACTGGCTCGACGGTAAGATCGCCCGCGCCTGGAACCAGACCAGCCGGCTCGGCCGCCTGCTCGACCCGCTGGCCGACCGGCTCTACATCCTGGCCACCCTGTTCGGCCTCGCCATGCGCGAGATCATCCCCTGGTGGCTGGCGCTGGCCATCCCGCTGCGCGACGTGATGCTGCTGGGCATCCCGCTCATCCTGCGCCGCCTCGGCTACGGCCCGGCGTTGCCCGTGCACTTCCTCGGCAAGGCCGCCACCGCCAACCTCCTCTACGCCTTCCCCCTGCTCTTCCTCGCCCACCACGACGCCTGGTACGCCGATCCCGCCCGGATCGTCGGCTGGTCCCTGGCCATCTGGGGCACAGGCCTGTACTGGTGGTCCGGAGTGCTGTATTGGGTACAGGTGCGTCAGCTGACAAGCGAGGCCAAACGCCTTAAGAGGTGATCCGTGAAGGCCGTCGTCATGGCGGGCGGGGAGGGTACACGGCTCCGGCCGATGACCGCGAACCAGCCCAAGCCTCTCCTGCCCGTGATCAATCGGCCGATCATGGAGCACGTGCTGCGCCTCCTGAAACGGCACGGTTTCACCGAGACGGTGGTCACCGTGCAGTTCCTGGCGGCCCTGGTCCGCAACTACTTCGGCGACGGCGACGAGCTCGGCATGAGCCTGTACTACGCCACCGAGGACACACCGCTCGGCACCGCGGGCAGCGTCAAGAACGCCGCGGACCGGCTGCGCGACGACCGCTTCCTGGTCATCTCCGGCGACGCGCTGACGGACATCGACCTGACGGACATGATCCGCTTCCACCGCGAGAACGGCGCGATGGTCACGATCGGGCTCAAGCGCGTTCCCAACCCGCTGGAGTTCGGCATCGTCATCGTCGACGACCAGGGGCGGGTGGAGCGCTTCCTGGAGAAGCCCACCTGGGGCCAGGTCTTCTCCGACACCGTCAACACCGGCATCTACGTGATGGAGCCCGAGGTCCTCGACGAGATCGCGGCGGGGGAGTCCGTCGACTGGTCGGGAGACGTGTTCCCCCGGCTGCTGGAGCGCGGAGCCCCGCTGTACGGCTACGTGGCCGACGGCTACTGGGAGGACGTCGGCACCCACGAGAGCTACCTCAAGGCCCAGGCCGACGTCCTGTCGGGCCGGGTCAAGGTCGACATCGACGCCTTCGAGGTCTCGCCGGGCGTCTGGGTGGCCGAGGGAGCCTCGGTCGACACCGACGCCATCCTCAAGGGCCCGCTCTACGTCGGCGACTACGCCAAGGTCGAGGCGGGGGCCGAGCTGCGCGAGTACACCGTGCTGGGCAGCAACGCGGTGGTCAGGGAGGGGGCCTTCCTGCACCGCGCGGTCGTCCACGACAACGTCTACATCGGGCCCAGCGCCCACCTGCGCGGCTGCGTGATCGGCAAGAACACCGACCTGATGACCGCGACCAGGGTCGAGGAGGGCGCCGTCATCGGCGACGAGTGCATCATCGAGGCCGAGGCGTACATCTCCTCCGGCGTCAAGATCTACCCGTTCAAGACCATCGAGGCCGGGGCGGTGATCAACAACAGCGTCATCTGGGAGCCGCGCGCCCAGCGCAACCTGTTCGGCCCCCGGGGGGTCTCGGGGCTGGTCAACGTGGAGATCACCCCCGAGCTGTGCGTGCGGCTCGCCAGCGCCTACGCCACCACCCTGAAGAAGGGCGCCTCGGTCATCACCTCCCGCGACTCCTCCCGCGCGGCGCGGGCGCTGAAGCGGGCCGTGATCAGCGCCCTCAACGCCAGCGCGATCAACGTGCTCGACCTGGAGGCGTCCCCGCTCCCCGTGGCACGCTTCCACACCGCCAGGGAGAACGCGGTAGGCGGCATCGCGCTGCGCACCACCCCCGGCGACCCGCAGAGCGTCGACATCGTCTTCATGGACGAGCACGGCGCGGACCTGTCGCCGCCGGCCCAGCGCAAGCTGGACCGGGTCTTCTCCCGGCAGGAGTTCCGCCGCGCCTTCCCCGGCGAGATCGCCGAGCTGAGCTTCCCCGCCAGGGCGGTGGAGGACTACACGCACGAGCTGCTACGCCTGGTCGACATCAACGGGGTCCGCGACGCCGACATGAAGGTCGTGGTCGACTGCGCGGGAGGCACCTCCTCGCTGGTGCTGCCCAGCCTGCTCGGCCGGGTCGGGGTGGACGTGCTGACCGTCAACAACCGGCTGGACGACGCCTCGCCCACCGAGACCCTCGCCGAGCGCCGCCGCGACCTGCAGCGCCTGTCAGAGCTCGTCAGCTCCTCCAGGGCGGCCTTCGGCGTGCGCTTCGACCCGGTGGGGGAGCGGGTCGCGCTGGTGGACGAGATGGGCCAGCTGATCAGCGAGGAGCGCGCCCTGCTGGTGGTGCTCGACCTGGTCGCGGCCGAGCGCCGCGGCGGCCGGGTGGCACTGCCGGTCACCACCACCCGGGTGGCCGAGCAGGTCTGCAGGTTCCACGGGGTCCAGGCCGAGTGGACGTCCACCGCGATCGACGCGCTCACCGCCGCCGCCAGGGGGCCGGAGATGATCTTCGCGGCCGACGGGCGCGGTGGTTTCATCGTGCCCGAGTTCGGCCCCACGGTGGACGGCCTGGCGGTGTTCCTGCGCCTGCTCGGACTGGTCGCCAGGACCCGGCTCTCGCTCAGCCAGATCGACGCCAGGATACCCGAGGCCAAGCTGCTGCGCCGTACCGTGCCGACTCCGTGGGCGGCCAAGGGGGCGGTGATGCGCTCGGTCATCGAGGCCGCCGAGCACCACCGCATCGACACCACCGACGGGGTGCGGGTCGTCGCGGAGGACGGCAGCTGGACCCTGGTGCTGCCCGACCCGACCGAGGCGGTGACCCACCTGTGGGCCGAGGGGTTCGACGTCGACTCCGCCCAGACCCTGATCGAGCGCTGGGCGCGGGTGGTGGAGGAGGCCGCCGGCGGTTGAGGCGGCCCGCGCGACAAATACCGCGCGGCGCCATGGACCAGGGGCAGCGTCCCCTGTAACTTTGTCACCGACCGTACCCGCGGTTCAGCGTCAACCTTGACCTTCGCGCCTCATCACTGTATGTTGCGGCATTCGCAGTCTGAGAAAACACTTGAGAAGCGAAGAAGCGAGGCGCGCATCACTGAGCACCGTTGCCGCGTCTTCGCGGTAGGAGGCCGAGCCGATCGATGCCGAGCGTCTACTGCACGCAGTGCGGTCATGCCAATCCTGAGGATGCCCGTTTCTGTTCACGATGCGGGTCGCCGCTTACCAGGTCCGACACCCCCGGAGACAGCACATCGACGATCTCCCTCTCCGGGATCGAGGCCTACGAGGCGGAGACCGGTGAGACGCTTCTCGCCGAGCGGCAGGCCGTTGAGCAGTTGCCCGCCGGCACCGCGTTGCTGGTCGCGATGCGCGGCCCCAACGCCGGCAGTCGGTTCCTGCTCGACAGCGACCTCACCACCGTGGGCCGCCACCCCGAGAGCGACATCTTCCTCGACGACATCACGGTCTCGCGCCGTCACGTGGAGTTCTACCGGCGCGGCGGCGGTGTCTTCACGGTCCGCGACGTCGGTAGCCTGAACGGCACGTACGTCAATCGTGAGCGCATCGAGGAGGTCCCGCTGTACGGCGGGGACGAGGTGCAGATCGGTAAGTTCCGCCTCGTCTTCCTCACCCGCGGCGCCGCTGGAGGATGATGAGCTCGCAGGCCGCTCGTGCGCACATGAGCATCGGGGAGGTGCTCGCTCTCCTGCAGGGCGAGTTCCCCGACGTCAGCATCTCCAAGATTCGCTTCCTGGAGGGCGAGGGGCTGATCGAGCCGGAGCGCAGTCCCTCCGGCTATCGCAAGTTCACCTACGCCGACGTCGAGCGGCTCCGCTACATCCTCAGCGAGCAGCGTGATCGCTACCTGCCGCTGCGCGTGATCAAGGATCACCTGGAGGCGGCCGACCGCGAGGAGCGCCCGGCGGCCCGGCCGCGCGCCGTCCCCGACGACGCGCCCCCCGAGGTCCGCCTCACCCGCGAGGAGTTCCTCGCCGCCGCCGAGCTCGACGAGGAGACCCTCACCGAGCTGGAGGACTACGGTCTGCTGGCCGCCGTGGCCCGCTACTACGACGCCGAGGCACTGGTCGTGGCCCGCAGTGTGGGCGCCCTGGCCGCCTTCGGCCTGCGTGCCCGCCACCTGCGGGCGGTCAAGGCCGCCGCGGAACGCGAGGCGGGGCTGGTGGAACAGGCGGTCGCCCCGCTGCTGCGCCGTCGCGGCCCCGGCGCGATCGACCAGGCGGACGAGACGGCGAGGGAGATCTCCGGTCTCCTGCTGGAATTGCACGCCTCGTTGCTGCGTTCCGGAGTCCGTGGGGCACTGGGCCGGTGAGAGCCTGACCAGGCACTCGTACCCCCACGAGTGTTACGTTGAACAAACCGGTCGGAATCCAGCGAAGACGGAGCAGCCCGTGTTGCAGATGGAGGTCGTGGGCGTTCGAGTTGAAATGCCCTCCAACCAGCCGATCGTCCTGCTGAAAGAGACGCATGGGGAGCGTTACCTACCTATCTGGATCGGCATGACGGAAGCCACGGCGATCGCCATGGCCCAGGCCGAGGAACCACCACCCCGGCCACTCACCCATGACCTGTTCCGGGACGTGCTCGAAGGGCTCGGAGTCAGGTTGAACACTGTCAACATCGTCGCTTTACGCGACGGCATCTTCTTCGCGGATCTCGTGTTCTCCAACGGGGTCGAGGTGAGCGCGCGTCCTTCCGACTCGATCGCCTTGGCACTTCGCACCGGTGCACGTATCTTCGCGAGTGAGGATGTGGTACGGGAGGCAGGGGTGATCATCCCTGACGACCAGGAGGACGAGGTGGAGAAGTTCAGGGAGTTCCTTGACACGATCACGCCCGAGGACTTCGGCCGCGCGGGGTAGGAATTTCGGTGCATTTACGCTTCACGACGCGCCGGGTGGGGTCGTTGACTGGACTTGGCCCCAGTCCTACGGTGCAAGTGAAACCTGCGGTCGTGCGTAAACCCCCAGATCAGGCCGTGGGATGAGAGAAAGCCGGAGGTCCGCGTGGCGGTCAGCAGCGGCGAGGGTAGAAACGCCGACCAGGATGACCCGGAACGGCGCCAGTCGGCACGTCAGCGCGCGGGTGAAGAGGGTCTGCTGTTCGACGGGCAACCGGTGAAAGTGCCCGCCGACATCGGCTACAGGGGGCCGACGGCCTGTTCGGCGGCAGGAATCACCTACCGGCAACTCGACTACTGGGCGCGCACCGGCCTGGTCGAGCCCACCGTGAGAGCCGCCCACGGCTCCGGCTCCCAGCGGCTGTACGGCTTCCGTGACATTCTGGTCCTCAAGGTTGTCAAGCGCCTTCTCGACACCGGTGTCTCCCTCCAGCAGATCCGCATCGCCGTGCAGCACCTGCGGGAGCGGGGCGTCAACGACCTGGCCCAGATCACTCTGATGAGCGACGGGGTGAGCGTCTACGAGTGCACCTCGCCGGACGAGGTCATCGACCTGCTCCAGGGGGGCCAGGGAGTCTTCGGTATCGCGCTGGGACGGGTGTGGCAGGAGGTGGAGGGCTCTCTCGCGGATCTTCCCGGCGAACGCGCGGAGTCGGGCGGGGGCCCTTTAGGCGATCATCAGGCCGATGAGTTGGCCCGTCGTCGCAGAGCACGACGAACCGGGTAAACTCGGACTCGCCATTGACCCTGTGCGGGAGAGACCCCGACCGCGATCGGGGCGCCGAAGGAGCAACCTCCCCGGAATCTCTCAGGCACCCTGTACCGCACGGACGAGGCAACTCTGGAAAGCAGACGTGCCCGCCAGGTGCGTCTCACCGACGGTGCAAGCCTCCCGGCAAGGGCAGGTGAAGCTCTCAGGTAGCGACCACGTCGTGATGACAGTCGTGATGACAGAGGGGGAGAACCGGCATATGTCCGCGCCCAGCACCGGTCTCCACCCCGCCCGAGAGGCTTCTCATGACCGATCTGTCATCGCTCAGCGAACTCGCCCCTCCGCCGTTCGCGACCCGTCACATCGGGCCCGACGACGCCGACCAGACCCGCATGCTGGAGGCGGTCGGATTCGCCTCCGTCGCCGACCTGGTCGCGGTGGCCGTGCCCGAGGCGATCCGCTCCTTCGCCCGGCTGGGTCTGCCCCCGGCGGCAGGGGAGTCCGAGGCCCTCGCCGAGCTGCGGGTCCTCGCCGGGCGTAACACCGTGCTCACCTCGATGATCGGCCTGGGCTACCACGACACGATCACCCCGGGTGTCATCCGCCGCAACCTCCTGGAGAACCCGGGCTGGTACACCGCGTACACGCCCTACCAGCCGGAGATCTCCCAGGGCCGGCTGGAGGCCCTGATCAACTTCCAGACCGTCGTCTCCGACCTGACCGCCCTCGACGTCGCGGGGGCCTCCCTGCTGGACGAGGCCACCGCCGCGGCCGAGGCGATGACCCTGGCCCGCCGCGCGGGCCGCACCTCGTCGAAGGTGTTCGTGGTCGACGCCGACGCGCTGCCGCAGACCAAGGCGGTGTTGCGCACCCGTGCCGAGCCGCTCGGCATCGAGCTGGTCGAGAGCGACTTCACCGGAGGGCTCCCCGACTGCTTCGGCGTGCTCGTGCAGTACCCCGGCGCCAGCGGCAGGATTCGCGACTTCCGCGCCATCGCCGACGCCGCCCACGCGTGCGGTGCCCAGGTGGTCGCCGCCGCCGACCTGCTCGCCCTCACCCTCCTGGCCGCGCCGGGCGAGCTCGGCGCCGACATCGCGGTCGGCTCCTCGCAGCGCTTCGGCGTCCCCCTCGGCTTCGGCGGTCCGCACGCCGCCTACATGGCGGTCCGTGACGGCCTCCAGCGCCAGCTGCCCGGCCGCCTGGTCGGCGTCTCCCAGGATGTCGAGGGACGTCCCGCCTACCGGCTCGCGCTCCAGACCCGCGAGCAGCACATCCGCCGGGAGAAGGCCACCAGCAACATCTGCACCGCGCAGGTGCTGCTCGCCGTGATCGCCGGCATGTACGCCGTCTACCACGGCCCCGAGGGCCTGCGCAGGATCGGCCGCCGCATCCACCGGCACGCCGTCGTGCTCGCCGAGGGGCTGCGCCAGGGCGGCGTCGAGGTGGTCCACGACACCTTCTTCGACACCGTGCTCGCCCGCGTGCCCGGACGTGCCGCCGGAGTCGTCGCCGCGGCCCGGGAGAACGGCGTCAACCTGCGCCTGGTCGACGCCGACCACGTGGGCGTCACCTGCGACGAGAGGACCGAGGTTCTCCATCTGGAGCAGGTCCTGGCCGCCTTCGAGGTCAGCGGCACCGTGCTGGCCGACCTGGACGCCGCCGCGCACGACGCGCTGCCCGGCGCGCTGGCGCGGGTCGGCGACTACCTCACCCACCCGGTCTTCCACAGCCACCGCTCCGAGACGGCCATGCTGCGCTACCTGCGCAGGCTCCAGGACAAGGACGTCGCGCTGGACCGGTCGATGATCCCGTTGGGCTCCTGCACCATGAAGCTCAACGCGACCACCGAGATGGAGCCGATCACCTGGCCGGAGTTCGCCGGGCTGCACCCGTACGCGCCGGAGGACCAGGCGGCGGGCTACGCCGAGCTGATCGGGGAGCTGGAGCGCTGGCTGGCCGAGGTGACCGGTTATGACGCCGTGTCGATCCAGCCGAACGCCGGCTCCCAGGGCGAGTTCGCCGGTCTCCTGGCGATCCGCGCCTACCACACGGCGCGTGGCGAGTCGGATCGTGACGTCTGCCTGATCCCCTCGTCCGCGCACGGTACCAACGCCGCCAGCGCCGTGATGGCCGGCATGCGCGTCGCCGTGGTCGCCTGCGACGACAACGGCAACGTGGACCTCGACGACCTCGTCGCGAAGATCGAAAAGCACCGCGACCGGCTTGCCGCGATCATGGTGACCTACCCGTCCACGCACGGCGTGTACGAGGAGACGATCGTCGATGTCTGCGAGCTGGTGCACGAGGCCGGCGGGCAGGTCTACGTCGACGGCGCCAACCTCAACGCGCTGGTCGGCCTGGCCAGGCCGGGCGAGTTCGGGGCGGACGTCTCCCACCTCAACCTGCACAAGACCTTCTGCATCCCGCACGGCGGCGGCGGCCCCGGTGTCGGCCCGGTCGCGGTCCGCGCCCACCTGGCCGACTACCTGCCCGGTCACCCGCTGCGCGGCGGCTCGGCGGTCGGCCCGGTCTCGGCCGCCCCGTACGGCTCCGCGGGCATCCTGCCCATCTCCTGGGCCTACATCCGGATGATGGGTGCCGACGGGCTGAAGGCGGCCACCGAGCAGGCCATCCTGTCGGCCAACTACCTGGCCCGCAGGCTCGGCCCCCACTACCCGGTTCTCTACACCGGCCGCGGCGGCCTCGTCGCCCACGAGTGCATCATCGATCTGCGCCAGATCACCAAGGAGACCGGGGTGACGGTCGACGACGTGGCCAAGCGCCTCGTCGACTACGGTTTCCACGCGCCGACCATGTCCTTCCCGGTGGCCGGCACGCTGATGATCGAGCCGACCGAGAGCGAGGACCTGGCCGAGCTCGACCGGTTCTGCGAGGCGATGATCGCGATTCGCGGTGAGATCGAGAAGGTCTCCTCCGGCGCCTATGACAGGGTCGACAACCCGCTGCGCAACGCCCCGCACACGGCCGGCAGCCTCGTCGCCGACGAGTGGGAGCACCCCTACACCCGCACCGAGGCGGCCTACCCGCTGCCCTCGCTGCGCGAGGGCAAGTACTGGTCGCCGGTCCGCCGCATCGACCAGGCCTACGGCGACCGCAACCTGGTGTGCTCCTGCCCTCCCCTGGAGGCGTACGAAGACTGATCCGCACCGCGGCCCGCGTCTCGCGAGAACCACGTATCCGTAGGGAATGCGGGAGGACGGACGGCGCCCCGAGTCGTTAGGCTCGGGGCGTCTCCGTATCCGGGAAGGACCCTGCATGCCTGAGGTGGACACCCGTCCCTTGGACACCGCGCGAAGACTGGCCGAGTCCGGCGACCTCGACGGCGCCGCCGTGATCTTCGCGGAGCTGGCCGCCGACCCCGACGAGCCCGATCGGGCACAGGCGGCGGTGGGCCTCGCCGTGGTGCTCCAGGAGCGCGGAGACGTGCCGGGCTCCCGCGCGGCCGCGCGCACCGCACTGGCGACAGGGCACCCGGAGTTCGCCGCCCAGGCCGCCTGCCTGCTCGCGGGGAGCTTCGAAAGGGAGGGGATGGCCGACCAGGCCCGCGCCGCCTGGCAGGCCGCGCTGGGCGTCGGCCACCCCGCCTACGTCCCGTCGGCGCACATGGCCCTCGCCAGGCTCGCCACGGACGCGGAGGAGGCCGAACGGTCGCTGCGTGACGCGCTGGCCACCGGCGACCCGGAGGTCGCCCCTCGGGCCGCTCAGCGGCTGGCGGAGGCGCTCATCGAGGAGGGTGAGCCGGGGGAGGCCGCCCAGGTGCTGCTGGAGGCGCTCTCGGTGCCGGACGCGGCCGAGGTGCCGAGGCTGCGGGTGATGCTCGGCATCGCCCACCTGGAGCTGGCCTGCGCCGAGTTCTCCGGTGCGATCGAGGAGGGCGGCGACGTCGAGACCGGCGCGCTGGCCATCGAGCTCCTGGCCCGCACGCTCCCGCTCAGAGGACGCGGCGAGGACGCCGAGCGCGTTTGGCGCTATGGCCTCGACAGCGCCGACGCCGACCTCGCCGGTGAGGTCCGCCTCCGCTGGGGCCGCGACGTCTGAACCCCTGGGACGTCCGTGCCAGGGCTTCGGGGGCGGTGTCCGGTGTGACCGGAGCGCACCCGGCGGGACGCCGGTCGCTCCTTCCGGGGCCCGGAACGGTCAGTCGCGCTCCCGCCGGCGGCTCAGGGCGTGGGCGACGTTGATCGCGATGATGCCGCCCCAGGCCAGCAGCAACCCGGCGCTGCCCGCCTCGGACGCCGCGATGGCGGTCAGCGGGATGCCCATGCCCATCGAGGCGAGCGCGATCGGGATCGAGGAGTTCCCGGCCTTGCGCGGCGGTGTCCCGCCTACCCCGGCGGCGTGCATCTCGGCCCGCACCCGCTGGGTGATGGTCACGTCCAGGCGCGACACGAACGACTCGATGAGGGCGGTCTCATAATCCGGCCCGAGATCACGGCGGGCCTCGAGAGTGGCCCGCATGTCCTGGCGGATATCTTGGTAATCCTGCACCCTTCGATTGTTCTCCTTCACCGGCCGTCAGGCATCAGTCGTTAGGACGAGATCCGTGTCCGTCTCCGAGCCCATGTCCCGTCCGGGTACCGTCCCGCCCCTGGAGATCGCGACTCCGCACGGCCCGGCCCTGGTGGAGATCGACGAGGTGGCCTCCCCGCGCTTCCTGCTGGTGCTCACCCACGGCTCGGCCGGGGGAGTGGACGCCCCCGACCTGCTGGCGGTGCGGGACGCCGTGACGGCGGCCGGCGGGACCGTCGCGCGGGTGCTCCAGCCGTTCCGGATGCGCGGTGCCCGCGCGCCGGGCTCGGCGGCCAGACAGGACGAGGCGTGGGAGACGCTGGTGGCCGTCCTGCGCGAGCGCTACCCGGGGCTGCCGCTCGCGCAGGGCGGGAGGAGCAATGGGGCCAGGGTCGCCTGCCGTACGGCCCGGCGGGTCGAGGCCCGCGTGGTCGTCGCGCTGGCCTTCCCACTGCACCCGCCGGGCAAGCCGGAGCGGTCACGCGCCGGGGAGCTGCGCGCGGCGGGTGTGGATGTGCTGGTGGTGAACGGAGACCGCGATCCGTTCGGCGTGCCCGAAGCGGCGGATGCCGCGCGCCTGGTCGTGCTGCCGGGACAGGGCCACGACCTCGGGAAGGACCCCGCCAGGGTGGGCGAGGTGGTCGCCGAATGGCTCGACGCGAGGATGCGGCCGGGCCCGTGTGAGCCCGTGTGAGTTCGGCGTGAGTGCCGTCAGGCGACGCCGGCCAGTGGCCGGTGTGGCTCGATGACGGCGCCGTCGGGGAGGAGCTCGCCGGTGTCTTCGAACAGCACCACACCGTTGCAGAGCAGGCTCCAGCCCTGCTCGGGGTGGGCCGCCATGGTGCGGGCGGCTTCGCGGTCCAGCGCCTCAGCGGGCGGACAGGACGGCTCGTGCGGGCACATCGGCGTGCCTCCGGATCTCTCGTGTCGGCTCGCCCGGGTCACGCCGGGACGGGATGGGCATCGGACATCCGGCGGGCACCGTCACCGATGGGTCTCCGTTCCCACGCATGACGGGGGACGAGCATCTGAATGTTGACATATGGCCATGCGAGCCCTGATAGAGCGAGGCTCGCACATCAAGCAGATCAAGTGTGCGATCGATCGCACCTCGGCGACATAGCCCGTTAGGACTGTTTACGAACTGCTAGAGGGCCAGTCCGTCAGGGCTTTATCAGGGGATGTGACCTATAACACAGCATGCCTCATATAAGGATATTCGGCCAAGCGCGACACGCCGCGAGTCAGGTAAACGATCGGTTACAACTTCCTGACGTGCGTCGATGTGAGCCTCCGCGTCCTACCGGTTATCGCGCGCCCAGGCCGGCCAGGAGTGCGTCCAGTCCGTACTCGAAATCGGCGTCCGCCCCGGGGCTGCCGCCTCCCTGCGAAGGGGGGCGCCAGGGCTCGTTCTCGTCGCCGGAGGGCTCGGCCCAGCCCGACTGCTGCACCTCCACCGCCACCGCGCCGAAGACGTAGGCCCTCAGCGCCCGCACCGCTCCGGCCGCGTCGGTCAGCCCCGCGTCGGCCAGCTGGTCGGTCTGCTCCCTGATCGCGATCGCGGCCCGGCCCCTCGGGGGCTTGGTCAGGGCCAGCGCCAGCACCCCCGGGTGCTCCCTGAGCGCGGCGCGGCTCGCCCGGCACCAGGCCCTCGCGCTCTCCTGCCAGCTCTCGCCCGGCTCGACGTGGACCGTGGTGACATGCTCGGCCAGCGCGTCCATGAGGGCGTCCTTGCCGCGGGGCAGGTGGTGGTAGATGGCCATCGCCTCCACCTGGAGCGCGTCGCCCAGCCGTCGCATGGTCAGGCGCCGGAGCCCCTGGCCGTCGGCGATGTGGAGGGCGGCGTCGATGATGCGCTCCCTGGAGAGCGGGACGGGTGGTCGCTTGGCAGGCATGGGGGCATCCTGTCACCGGTGACCTTACTGCGTAAAGGAGGGCGCGCCGGGCAGATCGATCCGCTCCGCTCACCACCGTTCCGCGCACGCCCGGTACCGCGAGCCGGCTCCCGGTACGGCTGATCCCGAGTACGTGAGGTGGGGATGAACGGCGTAGGCTACGACCGGTGACCTGCCGGAGGCGACCCGGCGACCGGCGAGAGAGGGCAGAAGATGGCGTTTTTCCGACCGAGCGTGAGCCGGGAGGCGGAGGTTCGCTACCACGCTGACCAGGAGGTCGGGAAGGGCTTCCCCGAGCTTCTGGAGAAGGCGCGCGCGGCCGAGGCCGACCTGCGCCGGGCGCAGGCCGATCTGGCTCCCGTGCCGGAACTGCGAGCCGCCGGGCTGGCCTTCGACAGGGCGCTGACCGAGGCCCTGCGCGCGGCCGAGGCCAACCAGCGCGCGACGTTCGGCATCAAGTCGTACGACGACCGGATCCGCCGCCGCAAGGGCAAGGCCACCCCCCGGGGCGCCGAGTGGACCGCCGAGGTGGACCGCCTGCGCACCCTGCGCGAGCAGAACCGGCTGACCGGCATCCCCCGGGTCCCGCGCCCGGCCGCCGCCCGCTGAGCCGGGCGGGGCGCCCGGCGCAG
>NZ_JBEXGU010000122.1:0-29010 GCF_040607515.1 Streptosporangium sp. NPDC005286
GGCCGAGCACCTTCTCCACCAGGTGGTGAAGGTGCTCGGCCTGCCGGGGGGCACGGTCGGCTGCACACACTTCGTGCGGACCGGGCGGCCACATGTCGCCTGCTCTCTCGCCGTCTCCGGACCGGTCGATCCGGCCGGGCTGCCCGAAGGGGTGTCGGCCGCGATCGGCGAGAGCCGTACCGGTCCGGAGTCGGAGGGCGCCGCGCTCGCGGCGGCCGAGCACGCCACCGGGGCGAGCGGACGGCTCATCACCTATGCCGGCCGGGAGGCGCTGACCGGCACCCTCAGCGTCGGCGAGATGCTGGAGCGGTCCGCGATCGAGCGGGTGATGGTGCTGGCCCAGACCCGGGAACCCGCGCATGACATGCTCATCGTGACCAATGACCATGTCCGGCCGGTCTGGCGCGACGGGCTGATAACCCTGCTGTGCATGCCCGCCGCGGGTGGACGCCTGATGCCGGCCGAAGTACCGAACCCGACGCCATGCTGCGCGGATCACAGCTGAGTGCGGTGAACCGCGCTCGTGGTCTGCATGGCCGACCGGCGCATCCCGCTCAGCCGGCGACAGATCCACGACCGTCCCGAACCCGCGCCTCAGGACACGACAACGTCTCCCTTTGATGGGCGGCCGTTTCACCAGCCGGCATCAGCGACAGCGGGCCCGCCATGATGAGCACGAAGCGATCACGGACGGGCCCGCCACTGCTTTCTCCTCCCGCGAGGAGGCCGCCGTCAGGCGACGCTGGACGCTGTCGCGGTCCAGGTGTTGCACGCGCCCGGAGAGGCCTTGTCGAAGCCGCGCTGCAGCCAGGCGGCCCGGTTCCTGCTCGTGCCGTGGGTGCGCTCCGCGCCGATCTCCTCATCGCCGCTACGCCCGAGGATGTCCACGGCTTCCGCCCAGTCCTCGGCCGTGTACTGCTGCGAGGGCCAGATGCTCGCCATGAACGCCCCCGCCAGGCACTCGGCCTGCAGCTCCACGCGACGGCTGCGCTCCAGCGCCTTTGCCTTGGTACGGACCGGCGTCTGCGCGGTGGCCAGTATGCCGGTGAGGTTCTGCACGTGGTGGGCGTACTCGTGCGCGATCAGCAGCAGGAGGTCCGGATCCGCCGGGTCCTGAATGGCGTAGTCGTTGACTCGGATGACCATCTTCCGCTGGTCGGGGCAGTACAGGCCGACCACATATTCGGGCCAGCGCTCCTCGCACGCGCTGGTGGACTTGGTGAGGAACTGGATCGCCGGCTTCTTGAACGGCAGGCCGGCCTTCTTCAGCTGCGCGGACCACGAGGCGTTCAGGCAGCCGAGCATCGCGGTCAGGTGCTTTTTGGCGGCGCCGAAGCTGGCGAAGTCATCCGGATGGCGGCCGCAGGGCACCGTCATCTTGCCGCTGCGGTACAGCGGGTTGTGGGTCAGCGCCTTGGATCCGGTGGGAACCGGACCGCCGGCGGTGCGGGCAGTGCCGACATTGGCATGGGCGGTGCCGGTGAGCAGCAGACCGACCAGTGCCCCGGCCAGCAGGACGATACGAGGGGTACGCATGATGCCGAACTCTACAGAAACGGCGATATGCGCCAACAGGCTTTTCTCCTCGCTGCGCCGTCCTGTCGGCGATTACCCCGGCGTCTGGGCACCCGGCTCAAGCGGCCGACGTCCACTCCCGCCGTGACCGGGGCCAGACGCCCGATCATGGGGCATTGAGAGACTTCCACTGACCGGCGCCCGAGCGATCATCCTTCGGCCCGGCAGGTGGCTGAGGCTGCTGACCGAGCCTCTCTTGCCTGTGGCCGGATGTGGTGGCGGCCGATGGGGAGCATCAGGGGGCGGCCGGAGACGGGGTCTTCGATGATGCGGCTGTCGAGGCCGAAGACGGTGCGGACGCTGTCCTCGGTGAGGACCTCGGCCGGGGTGCCGGAGGCGTGGAGGCGGCCGTCGGCCAGGGCGATGAGGTTGTCGGCGTAGCGGGCGGCGAGGTTGAGGTCGTGCAGGACCATCACGATGGTGGTGCCGCGGGTGTGGTTCAGGTCGGTCAGCAGGTCAAGGACTTCGACCTGGTGGCTGGCGTCGAGGAAGGTGGTGGGCTCGTCGAGGAGGAGCAGGTCGGTCTGCTGGGCCAGCGCCATGGCGATCCAGACCCGTTGGCGCTGGCCGCCGGACAGCTCGTCGACGGCGCGGTCGGCGAGGTCCGTCGTCCGCGTGGCCTCCAGGGCGGCCGCCACCGCGGCGTCGTCCTTGTCGTTCCACCGGGAGAAGATCCCCTGGTGGGGGTGGCGGCCGCGGCCGACCAGGTCGAGCACGGTGATGCCCTCGGGCGCGACCGGCGACTGGGGCAGCAGTCCGAGCGTGCGGGCCAGTTCCTTGGCCGGCATGCGGTGCACCTGTCTGCCGTCCAGGACGACATGGCCCTCGCGGGGGGCGAGCAGCCGGGACAGGGAGCGCAGGAGTGTCGACTTCCCGCAGGCGTTCGCGCCGACGATCACCGTGATCTCGCCGGGCGGCACGACCAGGTCGAGGGACTCGACGACGACGCGGTCGCCGTAGCCGAGCGTGAGGCCCTCGGCTACGAGGGAGTGGGACGTGGTCACAGCGAGCCTCCGGCCCGATGGGTGCGGACGATCAGGTAGACGAGGTACGGCGCCCCGAGGACGCCGGTGACGACGCCGACCGGGTAGCGGACGTCGAACGCGAACTGGCCGGCGAAGTCGGCGACGAGGACCAGGAGGGCGCCGACGAGCCCGGCGGGCACGAGCAGAGAGCCGCCGGGGCCGAGCAGCCGGGCCGCGATGGGGCCGGACAGGAACGCCACGAACGCGATCGGGCCGGCCGCCGCCGTGGCGAAGGCGATCAGGCCGACGGCGGTGACGATCACCATGACGCGGGTGCGTTCGACACGGACGCCGAGGGCGGAGGCGGTGTCCTCGCCGAGCTGCATCATCGACAGGTCGCGGGACAGGGACAGCAGGACGGGGGTGAGGACGACCAGCGCGACGAGCGCGGGCAGGGTCTGCTCCCAGGTCACCCCGTTGAGGCTGCCGGTCAGCCAGCGCGTGGCCTCCTGGAGGTCCCATTCGGCGGCCTGGGACAGGACGTAGGAGGTGATGCTTTCGAGCATCGCGGAGATCCCGATGCCGATCAGGATGAGCCGCGTGCCGACGACGCCGTCCCGGAACGCCAGGATGTAGATCAGCAGGGCGACGGCGAGGGCGGAGACGATGGCGAGGAACGACACCTGGGTCCCGCCGAGGGACAGCGACACGATCGCGATGGCCGCCGCGGCGCTCGCGCCCCAGCTGATGCCGATGATGTCGGGGCTGGCCAGCGGGTTGCGGAGCATCGTCTGGAAGGTGACGCCGGCCAGGCCGAAGCTGAATCCCGCGACCACGGCGAGGACGGTCCGCGGCAGCCGGAGCCGCCCGACCGTGAAGGACGCGCCCGGCACCTGCTCGCCGAGGATGACGTTGATCACGTCGCGGGGCGGGTAGAAGGTCTGCCCGAACATCAGGGTCATGGCGAACCCGGCGACGACGAGCACCGCCAGCGTCAGGACGACGATGCGGCGCCGGGAGGCGCTCCGGCGACGGCCGCGGGCGACGGCCTCGACAACGGACGGCCGGGGGGCGGCGGGGGCGCCGCGGTGCTCGTTGGTTCGCTCGCGCACAGCCCCCTCCTTCGTCGGGACTGCGAGCGCGACGCCGCTGTGCTTTCTGGTTCGCTCGCTACGCTCGCTCACAGCCCCTCCTTCGTCGGGACTGCGAGCGCAGCGCTGCTGTGTTTGTCGGTTCGCTCGCTCACAGCTCACGCACCTTCTGGCGGCGGACGATGTGGATGAAGAACGGGGCGCCGATCAGCGCCGTCACGATGCCCACCTCGATGTCCGCGGGGCGCGCCACGATACGGCCGACGACGTCGGCCGCGGTGAGCAGGGCCGCGCCGACCAGGGCGGAGAACGGCAGCAGCCAGCGGTGGTCCACGCCGACGAGCAGGCGGCACGCGTGCGGGACGACGAGCCCGACGAAGGCGATCGGCCCGGCGACGGCCGTCGACGCCCCGCACAGCACGACGGCGCCGAGGGCGGCCGTGGCCCGGACGACGGCCACGCGCTCACCGAGCCCGGCGGCGAGTTCGTCGCCCAGAGCGAGCGAGTTCAGCGCCCGCGCGGACAGCAGGCATACGACGAGGCCGACGACGAGGAACGGCAGGACCTGCCCGATGCGCTCGTAGGACGCGCCGCCGACCCCGCCGATCTGCCAGAGCTTGAAGCCCCCGGCGATGTCATTGCGGGGCAGCACGACGGCGCTGACCAGGGACGCGAAGGCCGCCGACGTGGCGGCGCCGGCGAGCGCGAGTTTGAGGGGCGTGGCCCCACCACGCCCGAGGGACCCGACGGTGTACACGAACACGGCCGAGACGGCGGCCCCCGCCATCGCGACCCAGATGTACCCGGTCGGCGACGTGAGCCCGAAGAACGCGACGGCGGTGACGACGGAGAGCGACGCACCCATGTTGACGCCCAGGATCCCCGGGTCGGCCAGCGGGTTGCGGGTCACGCCCTGCATGACGCCGCCGGCGAGGCCGAGCGCGGCGCCGATCACCACCGCGAGCAGGGTGCGCGGTATCCGCTTGGCGACCGCCGCCTGTTCGAGGGAGTCCTCCGCGCCGCCGAGCGCGGCCCAGACATCGGACCAGGCGACGTCGCGCGAGCCGAGGGCGACGGAGGCCACCATGAGCACGGCCAGGACACCGACCACGACGAGCAGCCACAGAACCCGGACGCGCGCCGGACGCCGCACGAGGGTGGTGTCCGGCAGGCGGTCGGTGTCGACCGACGTCACTTGACCTTGTCCGCGGCCTCGGCGAGCGCCTTGGCGTAGTCCTCCAGCACCCACGAGATCGACAGGGGGGTCGGGTTCGCGGCGGTGCCCAGGGGCGTGCTGCCGGGCAGGAGGTACACCGAGCCGCGCTTGACGGCGGGGATCTTCGACAGCAGCGGGTCCTTGCGGAGCGTCTCGAACAACTCGCCCTTCTCGTCGCCGTATCCGGTGATGATGTCGACGTCGTCGAACAGGTCGATCTGCTCCGCGCTCCGGGTCAGGGCGAACTTGTCAGTGCCCTTGGACGCCTCGGCGATGCTGCCCGGGATCGTCAGCCCGAGGTCCTCGAAGAACAGCGTGCGGGTGTCGTGCGTCGTGTAGAAGCCGACCTCGCTCACGTCGTTGGGGTCGACATGCGTCATGAACATCGCCGACTTGCCCTTGAGCTGCGGGTACTTCGCGACCACCTGGCTGATGTCACCCTCGATGTCGGTGATGAGCTTCTCGGCCTCGTCGGCGAGACCGATGGCCTTGCTGTTCATCCGGATGATCTCGCGCCACGGGGTCGCCCACGCGGCGTCCGGGTAGGCCACCACCGGAGCGATCTTGCTCAGGGTCTCGTAGTCCTGCTTGGTCAGGCCCGAGTAGGCGGCCAGGATCACGTCCGGCTTCGTGTCGGCGACGGCCTCGAAGTCGATGCCGTCGGTCTCGTCGAACAGGACGGGCTTCTCGGCCTTGAGTTCCTTCAGGCGCTCGTCCACCCAGGGCAGGAGCCCGTCGCCGTCGTCGTCGCCGAAGTTCGCGGCGGCCATGCCGACCGGGACGACGCCGAGGGCCAGCGGCGCTTCGTGGTTGGCCCAGTTGACCGTGGCCACCCGCTCCGGCTTCGCCTGGATGGTGGTCGTCCCCAGCGCGTGCTGGATCGTCATGGGGAAGGTGCTCGGGCTGCTGCTCGTGCTGCTGCTCGTGCTCTCGCCCTTGGTCTCCGACGAGCCGCCACAGCCCGCGATGCCCAGCAGGACGGCCGTCACGGCGAGGATGCGAAGGCTGTATGGACGCTTCAATCCGTACTCCAGTCTCAGAATTCCGCGGGTTCCGGCCCTCGCACGTCTGGATCGCGGTCCTGCGTTCGTGGAGCGGTACACCGTACTGCCACAAGCCCTCGACTTAGTTAGGTAAGGCTTGCCTTGTTCGGAACCATAGGAGAAATGACCGAGTTGTCGCAATAGCCCTTTTGAGACAGCTGTTGTCGAGATCGGGACACGGAGACCGGGCGACGACCCCGCAGGCGGTGCGTGCACGAGGGCGCGACACGTCCACGAGACCTGCGCCGCGTCCGGAAGGCGGCCTGCGGCGTCCCGGAGTCTCAGCGCGCTCGAAACGCTCCCGGTGTCAGCCCGGTCGTCCGCCGGAAGGCCGCGCCGAACGCGCTCGCCGAACGGTAGCCGACCTCCTCGGCCACGACGTCGACCTCCCAGCCCTGGGTGAGCAGCGCGACCGCGTGCTGGGCGCGCACCGCCGCGATCCAGCGCGCGAAGCTGGTGCCCGTCTCCGCGTTGAAGGCACGGGTGATCGTGCGGGCGCTCACGCCGAGGCAGGACGCCCAGTCCGCCAGCGTCCGCGGATCGCCCGGATCCTCCCGGACCGCGTCAGCGATCGGGCGCAGCAGGTCGGAGGTGGGCATGTGCAGGAGCAGTTCGCGCGAGGAGGGGGTGAGCACGTCGAGCACCATCGCCTCGGTCACCGCCCGCGAGTCGGAGGACAGCTCCGTGTCGGCGAGCCGCTCCAGCAGCAGCCGGAGCAGCGGGGTGATCTCGACGCCGACGGGCGTGGGGAAGATCGGGGTCATGGTGCCGAAGCCGAAGAAGTTGGCGCGGCACCAGGTGCCCGCGATCGCCGAGCCGGAGTGCAGCGTGCCCGCGGGCATCCACAGGCCCAGGGCGGGGGTGACCGTCCAGACCCGCGCCCCCACCACGGCCGTGGACGCGCCCCGCTCGTTCCAGAGCAGTTCGTGGAAGGGGTGGGAGTGCTCGTTCCAGGTGGTGTCGTGGGCGATGGTCTCGCTCCAGCCCAGGATCACGAACGGCACCTCGACCGGTCCCGCCGCGAGGGCGGGCAGCATGCGGGTCTCCCTGATCATGGGAGGACGCGGTGGGACGCGAGCGGCATTCCCCCACCCTAGGACCTGTCCTGCGTGATCATGAGAGCCGGTCGGCGTTACCGGTGAGGGTGGTCGATCGCCAGGTCCGCGAGCCGTGGGTCGACTTCGGGAAACGAGCCGTCGCCGAACAGGATCCGCGCCGCCAGGGCACGACCGGCACGACCGCGTAGCACGGTCACCGCCGCCTCTGCCGCAGCGGGGGATCGGATGCCGGCGAACACGCGGCGCAGCAACAGCCGGCCTCGGAACCGGGTCCGCAACGCGTCCCCGTCGTACCGGCTCAGCATGCGTTGGTCACCAGTACGCAGGTACCCGGCGGTGACCGCCGCGGCCAGTTCGGACATGCGTAAGCAAGGGTCCAACCCACCGGCCGTCAGCGGCGACACCGCGCCCGCCGCGTCTCCGACGAGCAGCCCGGCGGGGCACGCCAACCGTCGCAGCACACCGCCGACCGGGATCGGACCACCTCGACGCTCGACCGGACCGGCCGGCGCCACGCGGCCAGGTGCGTCCGCGGCGAAGGCGTCCAGCAGGTGGCGGATACCGGTGCGCATCGCGTTCGGATATCCCGCGACGCCGACATGCGCATGCCGGCCGTCGTCGATGACCCATCCCAGGTACCCCGGAGCGACCCGGGGGTCCAGCACGCAGTGGAACGCCGGGTTGGTCGTGCCCGACGCGATCGGGTGGACGATCTCGGCACCGACGAGGAAGCGCCGGTTGACATCAAGGCCGAGATCACGGGCCACCCGGGAGCGGGCGCCGTCCGCGCCGACGATGAACCGGGCCGTCACCGGTTCCGCACCCGCGAACCGCACAAAACCCATCGACGCGTCGACATACCGTACGCCCAGAAGGACCCGTGCCCCGGCCGACTCCGCCACGCGGCGCGCGTGCTCGTAGACGGCCGCCATGTCGGCCACGCGGTACTCGTCCCGGTCGCTGGTGAGCCGGATCGGTGCCCGCCGCGACGGCGGATACAGCAGCACGTCCCGGACACCCGGCCCGAGCAGGTTATCCGGCACGTCGAAGTCATCGAGGGTGCGGCGCACGAAGATCCCTGTCGTGCGGATGCCCGCCGAGAGCGACCTGCGACGGTCGACCACCAGCACGTTCAGTTCCCGTCGCGCGAGCAGGCGGGCTGTGCGCAGGCCGGCCAGTCCCGCACCAACGACCAGTACATCCACTGTCTGCATACCTTGCGACGGTAGGGGCGATGCCTCATCCGTACGATGGTTTGCACGCTACCTGCCCCATACCTCCACACCGTCGCCACACTCGGGACCGTGAATTGCTCCTCTGCCGAGAGGTGGCTGTGAAACCGGCCACGGTGATTGTTCTCTCGCTCGGCATTTCCCTTACATCCACCGCGCCCCTGATCGCCGGACGCATCTGGGTCACGTCCGTGGACGTGACCGATAAGTCGGCCCGCCGGGCGATGCCGGAGCCGCCGAAACTCATGATTGGCGATGCCGATTACGTCATCTGCCCAGATAGGGCACCACGCCATATCCCCCTGGTCACCCTATTTCGGATAAAACTAAGACAGATCTTGACGAGTATGGGGAGATTGCCTAACTTCTAGGTTAAGCCGCTGAGGCGGCCGACCCCTCAAAAGGGTCGGCGGTCAGGCCCCTCAAAAGGGTCCGACGGTAGGGAACCCCTCAAAAGGGTTCCGGGTCGCGTCTCTCAAAAAGACTCCACCCGGAGACACGGCCTCTTAAAAAACGCCGGTGCCTCCAGAGTTCCAAGGGCCTCCGTCCCCACCATCGGGACGGAGGCCCTTCTCTGCCAACTGCACAAAGCAGAAAACCGCAGGGGTTGGAGGCCGCGATGCCCGGCACCTACGAAGTACGCACATTCGGCTGCCAAATGAATGTGCACGACTCAGAACGCATCGCAGGCATGCTGGAGGCGTCCGGATACACACCGGCCCAGCCCGGAACGACCCCCGACCTTCTCGTGTTCAACACCTGTGCCGTCCGCGAGAACGCCGACAACAAGCTCTACCGATCCCTCCGCGGATTACGCGACCACAAACACGACGGCATGCAGATCGCCGTCGGCGGATGCCTCGCGCAAAAGGACCGCGGCACCATCATCAAGCGCGCACCCTGGGTCGACGTCGTCTTCGGCACTCACAACATCGCCGCCCTTCCCCCCTGCAACGCGCCCAAGTAGCCAGGACCGCCCAGATCGAAATCCGCGAGGCACTGGAAACCTTCCCCTCCACGCTCCCCACCCACCGGGAATCCCCCTACGCCGCCTGAATCGCGATCTCCGTCGGCTGCAACAACACCTGCACCTTCTGCATCGTGCCCTCCCTACGCGGCAAGGAGACCGACCGCCGCCCCGGCGACATCCTCGCCGAGGCCCGAGCCATGGTCGACGACGGCGCGCTCGAAATCACCCTCCTCGGACAGAACGTCAACGCCTACGGCGTCAGCCTCGGAGACCACCAAGCCTTCAGCAAGCTGCTACGCGCCTGCGGAGACATCGACGGCCTCGAACGGGTCCGCTTCACCAGCCCCCACCCGGCCGAATTCACCGACGACGTGATCATCGCCCCGGAATGCGAGGCGCCCGGCCTGCCACCGGGCACGGCTGCGGCACCTGCTGAAGGAATCGTCGGTGTGAAGCTGACCGCCAGGCGGGAGGGGACATGATCCTGGTCACCGGCGGCACGGGCCGTACAGGTGCTGACGCGTCGCGCCCTGCGCACGCCGAACATGCTGCTGCCGGCCGGCGACCAGCCGGTGCTCTTCAGCCTGCTCCCCAACGCGTATCCAGCCACTCCGGCGCGCGTCGCGGCCCTGCTGAACGGCAACCGCCGCATCCACCACCTCGCCTGCCGGGCCGGGGGCACGCCTTATCCGTTCGGATCGCCGCCGACGGATCTGGAACGGCCTCGGCACCACGTGCTGCGTACTCCGCACCAGCGCGACATGAAGCGCCTGTTCGATCCGCATGGACTGTTCGGCCGCTGAACGCCGATGCCACGGCTGAGCATCCCACTATCGTTGCAGTAAGCGAACAGAGCACACTTACACTCCCCGCATGAACGTCGACGTGATCGTCATCGGAGCAGGTCCGACCGGCCTTGCGCTTGCCGCCGAACGCCGAAAGAGGAGCACCTCGCACTGCGCGGCATCGTAGCCGAGCTGCTACGCGTGCCCGCAGCCAACCAGGTCATCGCGGGCATGCTGGCCGGGACGGACATTCGCTATCCGCTGCCGGGGCCGGGGCATCCGTTGCTGGGCATGCGCCTTGCCGATGCGCCCGTCATGGCCGACGGACGCGGGCTGCTGATGACCGGCGCCGGGCAGGACATGCTGGTCAAGGCGGCAGCACCGTGGTCGGGACGGATCCGCCACCTGCAGCGAGGGCAAGGCGAGGCGATGTTCCTGCGGCCCGACGGCTATGTGGCGTGGGCCGGCAGCGACCCGGCCGCCCTGGTGACGGCCCTGACCATGTGGGCCGGCCGCGCCTGAGAGGCGCCCGTTCGTTCGATCCATAGCGACGGCTGAGGCCTTGGCCGGTGGTAACCACAGGCGGAAGCCGTACGATTTGCCACTATGAGGTCGCGAGTGACGGCGCTGGCCGCCTGCTTGATCACGTTGGGCTGTGCCGCGCAGCCCCCGCTCGCCGCGTCGACTCCCTCGCCGTCGAGCACGCCCACCGTGTCGGCCCCTTCGGCATCGGCCACACCTACCACGGAGATCTCCGAGAGGTGGGCCCAAGTCCCCGGTCTGTCCACCGACACCGCGTGGGAGCGTGGCCTGCGCGACGTGACCGCTGTCGGTCCCGAGCTGGCGTGGGCGATCGGGTACACCGGCTGGGAGGACAGCGTGAGGACGTCGCTGCGTACCTGGGACGGGTCACGGTGGCGCGCGGTGCCCGTCGAGGATGCTCTGGGCGGCCTGGCGAGCATCGACTCCGACGGGCCGCGCAACGCGTGGATGCTGGGCGGAGGTTTCGACAAGACCCTGGCCCAGCACTGGGACGGGCACGCCTGGCGGCGGTACCGGCTCTCTGGGTACGGGCGGGACGTGGCCGTGGACGGCCGCCGGGTGGTCGTGATCTCGGACACTGCGGTACTGACCTGGAACGGCACCGCCTTCGTCACCGAAAAGGTGCTCGGCGGCGAGGAGACCAGGCTGGTCGCGGTGGACAGCGGCGCCGGTCACACCTGGGTCGCCGGGATGCGGGACTCGGTGCGGCCCGTGATCTGGCACGGGCACAACGGCAGGTACGAGGAGACCACGCTGCCCGAGGGCTCCCTCACCACGATCTTGCAGATCAGCCCCGACGACGTCTGGGCGGTGGGCAACATCGGCGAGCGGCCCCTGGTGCTGCACTGGAACGGCCGATCCTGGGAGCGGCCCACCATCCCGCCGTGGAAGGCCGAGCTGCAGAGCGTGACCGCGTTCGGGCCTGACGACGTCTGGTTCGCGGGCAAGGACCACGACGAACCCGGTGGGGTCTCGGTCCTGCACTGGGATGGCCGGAACTGGACGAAAGAGGTGCCCCCGCCGGATGGGGAGGGGCACCACGCACTGATCGAGCGGATCCCCGGCACTTCCCAGCTGTGGCTGATGGTCGACGTGGCCAACGGTGATTCCGAGTCGATCGTCACCTTCCACCGGGAATAGCGGAGCCGGCCGGTCGGGTGGCTGTCGGGGCTGGGCGGCCGGCGGACGACACGGTCCTGTCCGGGACGCTCGTGCTCCTGGGCACGGGGTTCGCCGTCGTCCTGACCCGCCTGATCGGCAAGCGGGTGGCCGATCCGGGGCAAGCCTGAGGCGTGCTCACCGGTTGGGCGGCTTGCGGTACGTGACCGGCTTGTCCCCCTTCCCGGGGAACGCCATGATCAGCAGACGTTGGCCGCCCCCTCAGATGACGCCATCGCTGCGGAGTGCGGCGAGGGCGTCGGGGGTGAGGTCGAGGAGGGTCCCGTAGAGGGTTTCGTTGTCCGCGCCGATGTGTTTGCCGGTATTGCGGACCTCGTGGTGGAAGCCGGAGAACTTGGGCACGATGCCGGGCATCCGGACCTCGCCCAGGATCGGGTCGTGTGCGGTGACCACGTCCTCCCGGGCGAGGAAGTGCTCGTCTTCGGCGATGTCGGCCACGGTGTAGACCCGCTCGTAGACCATGCCCGTACGATCCAGCGCCGCCGCCACCGCGGCCCAGGACGAGCCGGCCGCCCAGGCGGTGAACGCCTTCTCGCTTCGGGTCACGAAGTCGACGACGGCGTCCTCGCCCCTGCCCAGCACACCCTGATCGAGTTCGGCCACGAGATTGTCGGCCGCCATGGATTCGAGCAGGCGGCGTATCGCGCGGGGTCCCACCGAACTCACGCAGAAGTCGACACCGTCACCGGTGCGGTACACCCCGCGGATCACGCCGTGTTCCCGTACGCTGCCGGATCGGCCGGGGATGATGCCGCACTGGTCGTATTCAACGATCTGGGTGGGGATAAGCCGGAACACCCCTTCGAAGAGCGCGATGTCGACCACTTCGACGCCGGGTCGGCGAGGTTCCCCGCCGGCCCGCGACGAAGCCCGCTGCCACAACGCGGCCAGCACTCCCAGGGCTCCGAAGGCGCCCGCGGCTCCGTCGGCGATGGCGGTGGAGAGGAGGATCGGATCCCCGCCTTCCGGACCGGTCATCTGGGTGAGCCCGCTCATCGCCTCCGCCGCACCGCCGAAGCCGGGGCGTGCCGACTTCGGCCCGCTCTGGCCGTAGCCGCTCACGCGCAGCATCACCAGGTCGGCGCCCGCGGCCGCCAGGTCGTCTGGTCCGAGACCCCAGCGCTCAAGGGTGCCGGGACGGAAGTTCTCAATGAGGACGTCGTACTCGGTAGCGAGTTGCCGCAGGAGTTCCTGACCGCGCGGCTCGGACAGCTTCAAGCTGATGTTGCCCTTGTTGCGGCCGACCAGGGTCGACCACAGGGGTACGCCGTGCCGCTGCGGCAGCATGCCGCGTAACACGTTTCCCTCCGGGTGTTCCACGACCGTCACGTCCGCGCCGAGGTCGGCGAGGAGTACCCCGGCGAAGGCCGCCGAGTAGTGATGTGCGAGGTCCAGCACCTTGAGTCCGGCCAGGACCCCGCCGCCTGTTTTCTGATCGTTGGTCGTCATCGGCTCTCCACGACGCCACTGGCGATGAGGCCGTCGATGTCGGCGTCGGACATCCCCAGCTCCTCCGATAGGACCGGACGCGTGTGCTCGCCCAGCGCGGGCGGCATCGTGGCGGGCACGGCCCGCCACGCCGATCCCCGGATCGGCTGACGGGTCACCCCGACCTTGCGGTCCCCGGCCTCAAGCCACTGCAGGACCCGGTTGTGGACAGCCTGTTCCGACACGATCGCCTCGTCGACGCTCAGCACCGGGCTGCACGGCACGGCCGCGGCTTCGAGCAGCCGCAGCCACTCGGCCCGGCTTCGGGTGGCGAACGCGGCTTCGAGTTGCGAGACGAGCGCCGACCGGTTCTTCACCCGTAGCTCGTTGGTCCGGTACGCGTCGACGCCGAGGAGGTCCGTACGGCCGATCACCTCGCACAGGGCACGCCAGAAGTGGTTCGAGAACGCCCCGACGATCAGGTGCCGCTCGTCCGCGCAGAGGAACGCCTGGTACGGCACGATCTGGGCGTGCCCGGTACCTTCCGGTCGCGGCGGCGGCCCGCCCGCCGCGACGGACGGCACGAAGCTGGCCATCAGGGAGATGGCGGCGTCGAGCATCGGGACCTCCACCAGCTGCGCGCGACCGACCTGCTCCCTGGCCAGCAGCGCCGACGCGATCCCGAAGGCCGCGTAGAGCCCGGCCGTCAGGTCGCACAGCGGGGAACCGATCTTGATCGGACCGCCCTCGCCGGACCCGGTCCCTGCCATCAGCCCTGACAGGCCCTGGATCGTGATGTCGTTGCCGCCGTTGGCGACCCACGGTCCGTGCGGCCCGAACGCCGAGATCGAGCAGTAGACGAGGCGGGGGTGCGCGTCGGCCAGGGTGGCGAAGTCGAGGCCGTGCCGGGCGAGGACGCCCGGGCGGAAGTTCTCGATGAGGACATCGGCGTCGGCCACCAGACGCCGTACCAGCTCGGCGCCCTCCGGTCGGGCGAAGTCCAGCGCGACGGAGGCTTTCGAGCGGTTCAACGCCAGGAAGTAGTCGGAGGCGTCGAAACCGTCCAGGCGGCTGCCGAAGTAACGGGAGCCGTCGCCGTGCCGGAGCCGTTCGATCTTGATCACCGTCGCGCCGAGGTCGGCGAGCTGCATCGTCGCGAACGGCCCGGCCCCGGCATGCGTCAGGTCGACGATCCGGATGCCGTCGAACGGCGCCGGGGCACTCGGCTCCGCGGACGGGTCGGTCACTTCTGGGCCTCGGTGAAGAAGCGGTCACGGGAGTGCATCGCGCCGCGGGCGCCCTCGTCCCGCCGCCCCTTGAAGTAGTTGTACTCGTCGTCTTCGAATCGCATGTTGGTGCTGAGGGTGTGGCCGACGTAGCCGCGCATCATCTGGCTCGTGTAGCCGAGGGAGTCGAGCGCCATCTGCTGGAAGACCTTCCCGACCACCAGGGCGTCCTTGGGGTGACGGGCGAGCCGTTCGGCCCAGCGCTCGGTCTCGGCCTCCAGCAGGTCGGCCGGCACCGCCTTGTTGATGAGCCCGACCTCGGCGGCCCGTACGCCGCTCATCGGCTCGCCGAACAGCAGGAACTCCCGCGCGCGCTTGGGACCGAGCAGCAGGATCTCGGTGTTGCCGATCAGCGACCGCCCGCCTCCCATGAGGCGCTGCTCGGCGTGGCTGAAGGACGCGTCCTCCGCGGCGATCGCGAGGTCGACCACCTCGGTCAGGTAGAGGCCACCGCCGATCGCGTGGCCCTGCACCTGGGCGATGATCGGCTTCATCGAGTACATGAAGGCCTGGTACATCTCCAGGAGCTTGCGGTCGAACTGCAGACGGACCCGCTGGCTCGGCCGCTTGCGCCGGCCCTCCTCGGACCTGCCGTCGGAGAAGCCGTAGACGAAGCCGACCTCACTGAGGTCGTGACCGGTGCTGAAGGACCGCCCGTTGCCCTTCAGGATGATGACCTTGATGTCGTCGTCGTCCTCGGCCATCTTCAGGCCGGCCACCAGCTCCTCGAACATCTTCACGTTCAGGGCGTTGAGCTTCTCCGGGCGGTTCATGATCAGCCGGGCGATCTTGCCCGACTTCTCGTAGATCACATGCTCAAACATGGAGAGGTCCTTCCTTGTCATGTCCCCCGACTGGACACCATCAGGGTTCGGCATTTGGACTTAGTTCGCTATTTACGAGATGTTGAGGCTCTGCGGAGAGGATGTCAAGGGGGACGAAGCCCTCCCTATCGGCTTTCCCTTTGTTGACAGGGAGAAATGTGGATCCTATGGTCGGTTCGCAAATCGGTTCTTTTTCGGATACCGAACTCTGGGAGGCGCACATGGGGCGGATGGCAGATCGAGTCGCCATGATCACTGGCGCGGCGCGCGGTCAAGGACGCGCGCACGCCGTCAGGCTTGCTGCGGAGGGCGCCGACATCGTGGCTCTCGACGTGCTCGCCGACGACGACGGGCTCGCCTACGGACTGGCCTGCGAGGCGGACATGGCGGAGACGGTCCGGCTTGTCGAGACGACCGGTCGCGGCATCCTCTGGCGACGCGCCGACGTGCGATCCTCCGCCGACCTCGAGGCGGCCGTGGCGGACGGAGTCGATCGATTCGGCCACATCGACACGCTGATCTGCAACGCGGGCATCTCTGGGCGCAAGGTCCCTGCCTGGGAGCTGGATCCCCAGGATTTCGAGTCGATGCTCCAAGTGAACCTCATCGGGGCGCAGCGCACGGTACGGGCGGCGGCCCCGGCCATGATCGACGGAGGCAGAGGCGGGGCGATCGTCTTCGTGAACTCCACACTGGGACTGAAGGGTCTGGGATCCCTGTCCGCCTACACCGCCTCCAAGCACGGCCTGCTCGGCCTTGCCCGCAGCCTGACCGCCGAGCTGGCGCCGTACGGCATCCGGGTGAACTCGGTTCATCCCACCGCGGTGCGCACCAGCCTGATCTTCAACGAGGCCACCTACCGCACCTTCCGGCCGGATCTCGAGGAGCCGACCCTGGAGGACGCGATGGAGGCGTTCACCTCGCTGCACCTGCTCCGCGTGCCCTGGGTCGAGCCCGAGGACGTCGCCAACGCCGTCCTGTTCCTCGCCTCGGACGAGGCCCGGTACATCACCGGCGCGGCGCTGCCGGTGGACGCGGGCAACCTCAGTCGCTGACATCACGGCCGCGGCCAGTCGAAGAACCCGCGGCCCGACTTACGCCCGAGCTCACCGGCGGCCACCTTCTCGACCAGCAGGCGCGGCGGGGCGAAGCGCGGGCCCAGCTTCGACGTGAGCTGTTCGGCGATCGCCAGGCGCACGTCGAGACCGACCAGGTCGGTGGTGCGCAGCGGCCCCGTCGCATGGCGATAGCCCAGGACCAGGGCGTTGTCGATGTCCTCCGCCGTCGCCACGCCCTCCTCGACCATCCTGATCGCCTCCAGCGCGAGTGCGACCCCCAGACGGCTGCTCGCGAACCCCGGGCGGTCGCGTACCGTGACGGCGGTCTTGCCCAGCGCCTCGACCCACGAGGTCGCCCGTTCGACCAGCGTGGCGGCGGTCATCCGGCCCACCACGATCTCGACGAGAGCGCTGGCCGGGACCGGGTTGAAGAAGTGCAGGCCCACGAACCGCTCGGGGCACGGCAGGCCGTCCGCCAGCTCGTCGATGGACAGCGAACTCGTGTTGGAGGCGAGTACGGCGTCGGGGGCGTGCCGATGAGCGGTCCGGAGCACCTGGAGCTTGACCTCGAGGCGCTCGGGAACCGCCTCGATCACCAGCTCCGCCCCGGCGAGCACCTGCGGATCGGATGCCGCCGCCAGGCGCGATCCGACCACCCCGGCGTCGTCTCCGGCCGATCGCCGGAGGTCGCGCTCGACCCGCGCGAGGGCCTGGGCCGCCGCGTCGTCGTCGACCTCGAGAACGGTCACCTCCGAACCCCGGGAGGCGAAGGCGTGCGCGATCCCCGCTCCCATCCGTCCGCCTCCGTAGACCACGACGCGGCCCGGCAGTCCGCTCATGGCCGCACCGTCCGGCGGTCGAGGTACGCGTCCATCCGTACCTTCTTCTCCTCGGTTTCGAACAACACGGCCTGGGCCAGGTTGGCGACGAGCGGGTGGGCCGAGCGCGGAGCATGGATGAGCGCCTTGGTCAGCCGGAGGGCCAGGATCCGCGGATGCTTCTCGAGCCGCGCGCAGACGGTGTGGAGCGCCTCCACCGTCGCCAGGTCCAATGCGTTGCGGACGGCGGCACGGTTCAGGCTGACGACGACGCTCGCGTCGTCCGCGTCGACCAGCAGCGGCTGGGCGCTCACGTGACCGTTCCCGCCGGCGCCAGCTGGGCGAAGCGGCTCGCGAAGAACACCAGCGGGCGGCCGCCGGCGGCGTCCAGCGCGAGGACTCGTCCGATGACGAGCTCGTGGTCGCCCGCCGAGTGGACCAGCTCGATCCGGCAGTCGACCCAGGCGAGGCAGTCGTCGATGACCGGGCTGCCGGTCACGGAGGAGGGGTGCCAGGAGAGTCCGGCGAACTTGTCGCCACCGGACACCGCGAAGCGCTGACACACGTCCAACTGCTCCTCGGTCAGCACGCTGACGCAGAAGGTGCCGGTGGCCGCGATCTGGGGCCAGCTCTTCGAGGTACGCGCGGGCGCCAGCGAGACCAGCGGCGGGTCGAGCGAGAGCGAGGTGAAGCTCTGACAGGCGAGTCCGACCGGTCCTTCCGCGCCCACCGCAGCCGCCACGACCACTCCGGTGGCGAAGCGGCCCAGGGCCCGGCGGAGCTCGTCGCGATCAACCGGAGGCTCGGCCCCGAGGCCCAGCTCCTCGCCGGTCACCCAGTCGGTATGGACGAACAGCCGTCCGTCCGGCGCCGTCCAGCCCACCTCGCCGGCCATGCGCAGCATGTCGGCGAAGCGCGCCTCCCAGCCGGGGCCGACCCGGTCACCGCTGAGCCGCCGGAGGGCATCGGGGTCGACCAGCGCCGTGCCGTCGGTGGCCATCACGCCGACCCGGTCGCGCTGCAGGGCGTAGACCGCGGACTCACGGGCATCCGAACGGGCGACGATCTTCAACCGGGTCAGATCGTCGGGATCCTCAAGAGACACTGATCCGCCGCCGGCCGGATCTATTCGCAGAAGCATGGAAGACCTTTCTCGCAAAGCGGCCGGACTCGCCGACCCCGGCTCACAGCGGCCAGTGCAGATGCTGGACCTCGAGGAACTCTCTGAATCCCTCTTCGCCGCCGTCGCGGCCGACCCCGCTCTGGCCGAAGCCTCCCCAGGGCATGTCGGGGCGGCTGGGGCCGCCGCCGTTGATCGCGACCGTGCCGGAGCGGATCCGGCGGGCGACGGCGATGGCCTTCCCGGTAGGTCCGAAGACGGCCGCGTTGAGACCGAAGTCGGTCGCGTTGGCCAGCCGGACGGCGTCGTCCAGATCGTCGTACGGGAGCAGTACCGCGACCGGGCCGAAGAGCTCCTGGCGGCAGATCTCGGCGTCCTCGGCGACCGAGCCGAGCAGCACGGGGTTCATGAAGAACCCCGTTCCGATCGAGGGTCGCCCACCGCCGGCGACCAGCTCCGCCCCCGCCGCCGTGGCCCGTTCCACGGCGCCCTCGACGGAGGCCCGCTGCTCCTCGCGGATGAGCGGCCCGACGGCCGTCGACTCACGCCAGGGATCGCCCACCTCGAGTCCGCCGATCACCTCGCGCGCCAGCGCGGCCACCTCACCGGTTCTGTCCCGCGGCACCACCAGCCGGGTCGTGGCGCCGCACGCCTGGCCCGCATTGCGCGTGAAGCGGAGGACCGAGGCGCGCACGGCCGTCTCCAACCGTGCGTCCGGCAGGATCACGCTCGGCGACTTGCCCCCGAGCTCCAGCACCACCCGCTTGACCGTGCCGGCCGCCTGCGCCTGTATCCGGCGGCCCACCTCGGTCGACCCGGTGAAGGTCACCACGTCCACGCTCGGGTGCGTGGTGAGCAGCGCGCTGGAGTCCGCGTCACCGGTCACCAGGTTGAGCGCACCCGGCGGGAACCCCGCCTCCTGGACGAGACGGACGAAGGCGCTCGTGGTCAGGAAGGTCCGGGGCGACGGGCTGAGCACGACCGCGCAACCGGCGGCCAAGGCCGCCCCGACCTTGAGCGCCGCGATGCCGAGCGGAAAGTTGTAGGCGGTGATGGCGGTGACAACGCCGGCCGGCTGCCACACGAGCACACTCGTGCTGACCGGTACCCCGTCCCCCATCGGCAGATGGCGTTCCCAGCCCCCGGTGGGCCCCCGGCGGGCCAGATCGGCGAAGAACCGGATCCTGTCGATCGAGACGCCGACCTGCATCGTGCGGGCACTGGCGATCGGTGACCCCAGTTCGGTCACCACCAGCGCCTCGAGCTCACCGCGGTGCCGTTCCATGACGTCGGCGAGGGAGTCCAGCAGGTCCGCCCGGTCGCGGTGGCTGAGCGCACCCCAGGCTCCGTCGAGTGCCCCGCGAGCGGCCTCGACCGCACGCGCCGCCTGGTCGACGGTGGCCGCGCGCACAGTGGCGAGCACCGCACCCGTCGCCGGATTCAGGGAGGTCAGCTCCGTGGTGCCCGTACCCTCGCGCCAGGCGTCGCCGATCAGGACGGTCGGCCCGTCGGCCAGTGCCAGGCCGGCCTGGACAAGAGGGATGCCGGCGGTCGCCGGTTCCGTCGTACTCATCAGGGTGTCTCCAGTTCCTGTGGGTGGCTGCGGGTCCCGAAATAGGCCTCTTCGACCTCCCGCCAGTCACCGCCTTGGTCGCCCGTGGCGGCGATCTCCCCCTGGCGCAGCAGGTACCAGCGGTCGGCGACGGACAGGGCACGTTTGGCCTGCTGCTCGACGAGCAGAACGCCGACACCGTGCTCGTCCACCACCCGGCGCAGGGTGTCCATGAGCCGATTCACGACCAGGGGCGCCAACCCCAGGGACAGCTCGTCGGCCAGCAGCAGTCTCGGCTCCGTGGCGATGCACCGGGCCAGCACCAGCATCTGCTGCTCCCCGCCGGAGAGCAGCCCGGCCGGACGGTCGAGGAGCCGGCCGAGTTCGGGGAAGACGGCGACAGCCCGGTCGACGCCCCCTCGGCCGAGGCGGAGGTTGTCCCGCGTCGACATGCCCGGGACGATCGCCCGCTCCTCGGGGACGAACGCCAGCCCCTGCCGCGCGCGGTGGTGGACGGGCGCCTTCGTCGGCGCCCCGAAGAGCCGTACCTCACCGCCCAGGCCCGGCAGTTCGCCCGCGATCGTCAGCAGCGTCGTCGTCTTGCCCGCGCCGTTCGGCCCGAACAACGCGACGATCTCGCCGGAGTGGACGACCAGGTCGATGCCATGCACCGCCGCGAGATCACCGTATCCCGCGCTGAGCTGCCGCACCTGCAGAATGGGGGCGCTCATGAGATCACCACTCCTCCGGGGGTCGCGCTCTGACCGAGGTAGGCGTCGACGACGGACTGATCCGCCGAGATCTCCGCCGGGGTTCCGTGAGCGAGCACGCGTCCCGCCTGCAGCACGGTGATCTCGTCGCAGACCGACAGGACGAGGTTGATGTTGTGCTCGACGAGCAGCACGGCCATCCCCCAGTCGTCGGCCAGCGACCGGACGAGCGCGGCGAGCTCGGCGCTCTCCCGGTCCGCCAGCCCGGAGGCCGGCTCGTCCAGCAGGATGACCGAGGGGGCCGACGCGACCGCTCTCGCGATGGCCACCAGGCGACGGTCGCCGAACGACAGCGACTCGACGGGCGCGTCCAGGACCCTGGAGAGGCCGAACTTCTCCAGCGCCGCCTCCGCCGCCTCGCTCAGTCGCGGGCCCCGCGGCCAGAGCAGCCCGGTGACGTACGACGACGGCGCTCCGTCGTCGCAGCCGACCGCGATGTTGTCGCGGGTGGTGAGCGAGGAGAACAGCTCGACCGACTGGAACGAACGCCGGAGACCGAGGCGCGAGCGCCGCATCGGACTGCATCCGTCGAGCCGGCGGTCGCCCAAATATGCCGTCCCCGCGGCGACCTGGGCGAATCCGGTCAGCGCGTCGACCAGGGAGGTCTTGCCCGCGCCGTTGGGGCCCATGATCCCGTGGACCGTGCCCGGCTTCACCCGCAGGCTCACGCCTTCGAGGGCGACCACGCCGCCGTAGCGTACGCCGAGGTCCTCGACGCGCAGTTCGAGGGGAGACACCCTGACCGGAGAGATGTCCTTAGGCGTGCCGGCGGCCGGCTCTCGATGATCCGAAGAGACCTTCGCGGCGTTCCCGAGCGATCGGAGGCGGTCACGCAGCGAGCGGTAGAGCCCCACGTTGAGGTCGACCAGGCCGCCCTGGTCCGCGCGGAGCACGAGCAGCACCGACACCCCTCCGATCAGGGGGAGCCAGACCTGCAGCCCGGCGCCGTTGAGCAGCCAGGTGCCCAGACCGCCGGGAATCAGGGTGGCGCCCACGAGGGCGCCGGGGAGGCTTCCGACACCGCCGACCACGGTGACCGTGATCAGGTTGACCGACGACATCACGCCGAACTGCGCGGTCAGCACGATGGACTGCATGAACGCGAAGAGCGTGCCGCCGAGGGCCGCGATACCGGCCGCGATCATGAAGGCGTAGATCTTGCACCAGTAGACGTTGACACCAAGTGACGCCGCCGCCCGTTCGCTTGAGCGGAGCGCGAGCAGCCGCCTCCCGATGTCGCCGCGCCGCAGGTTCGAGACCGCCAGTGCCACCACGACCAGAGCCGCCAGGCAGAGCAGGGCGTAGCGCTCCGGATGGAAGAAGGGGTCGATCTCCCAGCCGAGGATGGTGACGGGCTCGACCGGGATTCCGTCGACCCCGCCGGAGTAGCGCTCGTTGTTGAGCAGCAGGGAGTAGACGGCCACGCTGAGTCCCAGCCCAACGATCGCGAGGTTGATGCCGCGCAACCGCAGTGCCGGCACCCCGACCAGGCCACCGAGGATCATCGTGGCCAGTACGGCGAGCGCCAGGCAGACGAGGAAGGGCATCCCGTGACTGCTGCTGAGGGTGGCGGCCACGAAGGCGCCGACACCGCCCAGCACGTACTGAGCGAGCGAGACCTGCCCGGCGTATCCCGTCACCACCACCACGGACAGACACAGGATCGCCATCGTGACGGTCACCGTCAGGTAGCTGGCCACCTCGCCCGAGGCGAGCATGGCGAGGGCGACCAGCGCGACGACGACCAGGACCGGGACGGGACGCACCCGCCCGTTGCCGACGCTCGGCAGCCGGTCCAGGAGATGACTGCGGAGCGGAAGACCCCGGCCGCGCACCATCAGGAGCACCATGACGACCAGGAACGGAACGCTCTGCGACACACCGGGCTGGTTGAGGTGCAGCGCCATGAGCGACTCGGCCACCCCGATGAGCAGTGCGGCCACGAAGGCCAGCGGGAAGGAGGCGAACCCGCCGACGAGGGCCGCCGCCAGGGCCGGGAGCACGATCAAGGGGAGATTGATCGGTTCGAGGTTGGTGATGGGCACGATGAGCGCGCCGGCGAGCCCGGACACCGCGCCGCCGACCCCCCAGTTGACCGCGGCGATGCGATCCGGGGAGTGCCCCAGGGTCGCCGCGGTACGGGGGCTCTGCGCGACCGCCGTCGTGACGCGCCCGTAGGAGGTGTACCGGAACACGGCCCACAGGACCACCGTCGTCACCAGACCGATGGCGAGGATGATGATCCGGTCGGCGCCGATCCTGGCACCGGGCAGGAGTTCGATGCCGTCGGTCGGAAGCAGCGACCGGACCACGAGATTGCGATCGCCGTAGATCACCACTGCGGCCGCCTGAAGGGTCACCAGGAGGCCGAGTGTGGCGATCAGACGCGACAGTGACGACGCCCGTCGCATCGGCATGAGGACGAGGAGCTGGACCAGGACACCGAGCAGCCCCGTGGCCGCGACGCTGACCAGCAGACACACCAGGAGCGATGCGCCGGTGTGCTGCGCGACGTTGTAGTAGACGTAGGCACCGAAGAGCGCGAACGCCCCCTGCGCGAAGTTGACGATCCCCGATCCCCGGAAGATCAGTACAAGTCCCTGGGCGACCAGTGCGTACAGGGAACCCGTACCGATCCCGATCAGGATGAAGGTGAGCTCGTTCATCGACCCTCCTGGGCCCCGGATGCGTCAGGCCGCCACGAACGGGTTGTGGAAGCCGGCCACGCTCTCCTTGATGGTGCCGTCGAGGATCTGGCTGTAGGTGACGGTCGGCGAGAACTTCAGCTGGGGCAGCTCCGCGATCGGCGAGGTGGTGGCCCCGGGCAGCGGCGCGGTGAAGCCGATGTCGTAGGCACCGACCTTCGCGTTCTGCAGCGCGTCCAGCACCGTCGTGGCGTTCACCTCCGAGAGGCCCTTGGCGACCTCGGCGAAGAGCTTGACGCCCGCGTACGCCGAGAGGGCGAGCTCGTCCTTCTTGGCGCCCTTGTCGACCGCGTCCATGCTCTGGGTGAACGTCCGCATCAGCGGGGTGTCCAGGGTGGGGGGCTGCAGCAGGCCCACCACATACAGGTCCTTGCCGGCGTCGCCGAGGTTGGGGACGGCCGGGGTGGAGATGCACGCCGAGACGCTGATCACCTTGCCCTTGAAGCCCTGCTGGTACAACGCCTTGGCCTCGGACGTCGCGGTCGCCTCGCTGCCCGTGACCACGACGGCGTCGGTGTCGCCGCGCATCGCCGCGGCGGCGAAGCTGCTGTAGTCGGTGGTCGACAGCGGCGCCACCACACTCCTCGCCTCCGGCATGCCCTGCTGCTTCAGCGCTTCGGTGAGGAGGGTCTCGCCGTAGGCGCAGGCGTCGATCTCACACCGGATGATGGCCGGGTGGGAGACGCCGAGCTTCTTCAGATAGTCGGCGATGCCGTAGTACCAGCCGGCCTGCCCGGAGAGCGGGAAGGAGTTCTTGGCCTTGTACTCGTCGGGGGTGAGCCCGGTGCCGAGCAGATAGGGGATGTTCGCCTGCTCGAGGAACTTCCAGGTTGCGGGGAAGTAAATGGCCGAGCCCACGAACGCCGCCGCCTTGACCTCCTGCGCCTTCTTGAGGCAGGTGTTGGTGACATTGGGGTCACCGGTGTTGTCGCAGGTGACGAGTTCGAGGCGGCGACCGTTGATCCCGCCGACCTTGTTGATCTCGTCGACGGCGGCCTGGGCGCCGGTCTTGGTCTGCGGCTTGTTCGAGACCTGGCCACTGAACGAGTTGGTCTGGAAGATCACGATGGTGTCGGCGGCCGACTCGGCCGACTCGCCGCCGCATGCGGTCAGGCCGAGCGATGTCACCAAAAGCGCAAGTGTTACCGCACCCACGCGCACATTACGGGACCAGAGGGTGTTTTTGGGCATGCTGAACTCCTACGGTGGTGCTGGAATATCGCCCCGAATGGGATGGGTGTCCCGAAATGAATGCCGTTGATGGGTTAGGGAGCGCGCGGGCCAGAGGTCAGGAGACGGTGCCCCGATCCGGCTGACCAGTCGCCGTCGCGGCCACGTTGTAGGCGGCCGTCGCCTTCTCACGGCCGGCGTCCCTGAGCCGGCCGTCCGCGACCTGCCGCGCCTTGGCCCGCGCGAAGGCGGCCGCCCGCGCCGGAATGCTGCCGTCGAAGTGCGGGATGACCTCGCGTGCGAGGAGTTCGAGGCTGCGACGCGTCGCCTCGCGGTTGGCCCAGTCGACACTGCTGATGAGGAAGGTGCCGAAGCCGCCGGTCCGGTCCACCAGCTTCTGCAGGTGTGCGACGGCCATCTCGGGGGTTCCGACGATGCCGGCACCGGAGGCGTTGATGCCGTCGATGAGCTCGTCGTGGGTCATCGTCTCGACGTCGGCCAGCAGGGGCGGCGCGACGGTGTGGTGGTAGTCGAAGAAGCTCCGGATCTGGTAGCGCACCTCGTCACGCGCCTGACGCTCGGTCTCGGCCACGTGCATGTAGCCGACGAGTGCCCAGTCCTCGCGCTCCACCCGGGCGCCGGACGCCGCGGCCTCCGCCTCGACGATCTCCCAGGTGCCGGCCAGCTTGTTGAAGCCGACGGTCGACGCGGCGCCAAAGGAGAGCAGGCTCAGTCCGTGCCGGCCGGCCAGCTTGGGGCCCGTCGGCGAGACCGCTCCCGCGACGGCGATCGGGACCATGGGCCTGGTGTGACTGCGGACGTGCAGCTGGGCGTCCCGCAGCTCGAACCACTCGGCCTTGCGGGTGACGGGTTCCGGCGAGGTCAGCAGTTCGAGAATCGCTTCGAGCGACTCCTCCATGCGCGGGCGGAGGTCGCCGTAGTCGATCCCCATCATCTGGGAGTCGGCGACCAGCGCGCCGGGACCGACTCCGAAGATGCACCGTCCCCTCGTCATGTGGTCCAGGAAGACCATCCGGTCGGCCACCATCAGCGGGTGGTGGTAGGGCAGGGAGATCACCCCCGTGCCGAGCCGGATCCGGCGGGTGCGCTGCGCCGCGGCAGCGATCATCAGCTCGGGCATCGGCGAACACTCGTAGCCACCGGAGTGGTGCTCACCAAACCAGACGTCGTCGTACCCAAGCCTGTCGAGCAGTTCGACGGTCTCAAGGTCGCGCTCGATCGCCAGGGCGTGGTTGTTCAGCGGGCTGTGGTAGGGCGGCATGAAACTCCCGAACCGTAGATGTCCTGACATCGCTCTCCTCTTCCCCGCCACAGCCGAAAGTTCGCTATTCGAATTTCGTTCGCCATAGTGGACACGGCAGAGGTAACATGTCAAGGCTCACTTATGGTCGAATCTCCCCCACACTTCTCAAGTCGTACTCAGCCGGCGACGGCTTCTGGTTCACTATGCGAAGATAGTTCGACTCAGGGACGGTTCGGAGGGACACGCATGGCAAAGGTGGACCAGGAGACAGAGCTAGAGCGCTCCTCGGAGCATGTGCAGAGCCTCGAACGCGGGCTGACCGTGATCCGTGTCTTCGCCGACGAGCGGGGTCCGCTGACCCTCACCGAGGTCGCCGAGCGGGGTCACCTCAGCAAGGCGGTCGCCCGCCGGCTGCTGATGACCCTGGAGTCGCTGGGCTACGTCGGGCGGGACCACCGCCAGTTCTTCCTGCTCCCGCGCACGCTCGAACTCGGCTACGCCTACCTGACGAGCCTGTCGCTCACCGAGACGCTCCAGCCACGGCTCACCACGCTGGCCGCACAGTTCTCCGAGGACGCCTCGGCGGCGGTACGCGACGGCGACCACGTCATCTACGTGGCCAGGGCCAGGTCCGGGCGCCCGGCCGACGGCGGGCTGGCGGTCGGTGACCGGGTCCCCGCGCACACGGTGTCGACCGGTCTTGTCCTCCTGGCCGACCTCTCCGAGGCCCAGCTCGCCGACTACTTCGCCACCAGCAAGCGGGAGACCTACACACCGCGGACGGTGGTCGACGAGGGCGCCCTGCGCACCGAGCTGGATCAGATCCGCGCCCAGGGGTGGGCGCTGGTCGAAGGGCGGCTCAGCCCCCACGTGCTCGCCATCGCCGCGCCGGTCCGCGGCAAGGACGGCAAGGCGGTGGCCGCGATCAAAGTCGGCAGCCAGGCCACGCTGCGCAGTCGCGAGCAGATGACCGACGAGGTGCTCCCCCAGCTGCTCCGCACGGTCTCGGCGGCATCGCGAGATCTCGCCCTGAACCTCTAGCGATCGGTCGTTGTCGCCAGGGGGCCGATCCACTGGAGGGTGCCGACGTTGACGACGGAGAGCCCGCCGGGCGCGATCCGGTAGAGCCGCCGGTGAAATGATGTGCCCGAGTTCTGTGGAGTCGGCTTGGTCGACTCTCACGCCAGGCAGGTGTTCGGGTAGAGCATCTCGTATTCGATCGGGGTGCGCATCCGCAGGGCGCTGTGGCGTCGCCGCCGGTTGTGGAAGACCCGCATCGAACTGGCCAACGGCCCCAGGACCTCGGAAACGATGAAATCCCGCCCGATCAAGCGATCGGACGGGATCTCGTCAACCGTTTCAAGAACGGCCCTTGGTGGGGTGTTCACGAGTGGGTCCGGCCTGCGGCGCAATAGGACCCCACAAGATCGCTTCCCGAAACGAGATCGACCGTTTCCCAGGGGTGGACAGAGCCACGGGGCGGCCGTGACCTTGCCATGCGCGGCGATCACCGACTCCCAGTCGGTACGGGCCCGCCGAGACCGTGGGCACCGCAAGCCGCGGATACGACGCGGGCAAGAGAGTGCAGGGCCGCAGGCGGCACGTCATCGTGGACTGCCTGGGCCTGCTACTCGTCGTTGTGGTCACCGCCGCCAACGTACAAGACCGCGACGGCGCCCGGCCCGCGCTGGAACGCCTGCACGACTGGTACGAGAAGATCACGTTGATCTGGGCCGACGGCGGGTACGCGGGCCGGCTCGTCGCGTGGGCCAAGGAGAAGCCCCAGCTCACCCTGGAGATCGTCAAACGGAACGACGATGTCAGCGGCTTCGTCGTCCTGCCCCGCAGGTGGGTGGTGGAAAGGTCGTTGTCGTGGATCTTCCAGTGCCGGCGCGCACGTGCGCACGCATCCCTTGCAGGCCGAACAGGATGAGAAGCTCGACCACACCACCGTCGGCGCTGCCCAGCCAGTGCGGCAAGGACGGTCGAGCGGGCCGGCGTCGTCGCCCGCTACCGAAAGACGGTCGAGCGCGCGAACGAAGTTCTCGACGGGTGCACCGACCTCGGCGCACCGATCCCTCGATCGCGGCCGGAAAGCCCCGCTCCCAGCATCCGCTGGGCACTCACCCACGTGATCGAGGAGACCGGCCGCCACGCCGGCCACGCGGACATCCTCCGCGAACTGATCGACGGCGCGACCGGGCGCTGATCCACCTCCTCCAGGACAGGAACACATGATCACCGCAACACGGCCGTTGTCGCGCCGCTTCCTCCGATCCGCGCGCACGGTGGCGACCGTTACGCTCACCCTCCTGCTCACGATCGGCACCGCGGCTTGTTCCACGCCGACAGCCGGCGACATTCCCCCCTACGCCGTCGCCACCCAGAGCGATCCCCAGTTCGAGAACACCTTCCGGCACGAGTTCGCCGACGTCGACGGCGTCCGAATGCACTACGTGACCGGCGGAAGCGGCCCGCCGGTGGTGCTGATACACGGCTGGCCGCAGACCTGGTTCGGCTGGTGGCCGGTCATGCCGGCGCTCGCCGAGCACCACACCGTCTACGCCGTCGACCTCCCCGGGCTGGGCGACAGCACCGGCTCCCCGACCGGCTACGACAAAGCCACCCTGGCGCGGTACGTGCACACCCTGATCGCCGATCGGCTCGGGGTGCGCGACGCCCGCGTCGTCGGGCACGACTTCGGCGCCGCGGTGGCGTTCCAGTACGCCACCCAGTTCCCCGCCGACACCGCACGCCTCGGCTACCTCGACCTGCCGCTACCCGGGCCTGCGATCGATGCGTCCACATACCGCTCACTGAGCTGGCACATCGCCTTCCACTCCCAGCGCCGGATCCCCGAGACGGTGGTCGGCGACGACGTCCGCGAGTACCTGGCACTGTTCTACCCCCAGGTCTCGTTCGGCGGCACGGCGTTCGGCGGCACCTCGGATCGATCCCCGTTCACCGACGCCGAGATCAACGAGTACGCACGGACCTACCGCCGGCCCGAGGTCCTGTCGGGCGGCTTCGAGCTCTACCGCGCCCTCGACAAGGACGTCCGCGATACCGTGGCAGCAGCACCGATACGTGTCCCGACCCTGCTCATGACCGCCCAGGGGCAGCTCGCCCCGGTCCAGGCCACCGTGGCCCCGCGCATGACCAACATCGTGCGCGCGGTGGATGTGCCGAACGCGGGGCACTGGCTCGTCGAGGAGAACCCCCGGTTCGTCACTGCGGGGTTGCTGCGCTTCCTCGACGGATGACCCCGCCCCCGGCATGGCGCGAGGTATCGCACAGCACCCCGCGCCGGCGCGTTTCAGGAGGAGAGCTTTGTGGCACGGCCGGCCGGAGAACTGAA
>NZ_JBEXGU010000123.1:0-28696 GCF_040607515.1 Streptosporangium sp. NPDC005286
CGCGGCGCACTGGTCGCTCTTCGGCGAGATCGTGCTCATGGTGCTGATGCAGATCGGCGGCTTCGGGATCATGACGCTCGCCTCGATCCTGGCCGGCGTGTACGCGGGCCTCCCGGAAGAGGCCGCCTACCCCGGCCAGGAAGTCGCGCGGACGAAGGATCCGCACATGCCAACGGAGGACCCGTGTACGACAACCCCGTCATCCCCGGTTTCCACCCCGATCCCTCGGTATGCCGGGTGGGCGCGGACTACTACCTCGTCACCTCGTCCTTCGAGTGGTTTCCCGGGGTCCCGATCTTCCACAGCCGAGACCTCGTGCACTGGCGGCAGCTCGGTCACGTGCTGGACCGGCCTTCCCAGCTCGATCTGGACGGCGTACGGCCGTCCGGTGGCATCTACGCCCCCACTCTCCGGTACCACGACGGCGTCTTCTACATGATCACGACGCTGATGGACGAGCCGGGCAACTTCCTGGTCACCGCCACCGACCCGGCCGGGCCGTGGAGCGACCCGGTCTGGTTTCCCGACACCCGAGGTTTCGATCCCTCGCTCTTCTTCGACGACGACGGCCGCGCCTGGATGACCGGCAGCCGGGAGAGGGCGGCCAGGCGCTACGACGGTGACACCGAGATCTGGCTGCGCGAACTCGACCTCGCCACGCTCAAGCCGGTCGGTGCGGAGTACGTGATCTGGGAGCCGGTGCAGCGCGGCGGCATCTGGTCCGAGGGCCCGCACATCTACCGGATCGGCGCCCACTACTACCTGCTGACCTCCGAGGGGGGAACCGCCGAGGACCACGCGGTCATGGTCGCCAGGGCCGAGCGGATCACCGGCCCCTACCAGGGCAATCCGCGCAACCCCGTCCTCACCCACCGCCACCTCGGGTTGCGCCACCCCATCACCAGCGTCGGCCACCCCGACCTGGTCCAGAACGCGCAGGGCGAGTGGTGGTCGGTGCTGCTCGCCACCCGCCCCTACGGCGGTCTTCCCGACGACCCGCCCACGACGGCCGCCGCCCGCGCCTTCCGCGGCTACAACCTGGGCCGCGAGACCTTCCTGACCAGGGTGCGCTGGGAGGACGACTGGCCGGTGTTCGACCAGGTCGAGCCGCGGATGCCGGCCCCCTCGACGCCGGTTCGCCGCTGGTCCGCCGTCCCCGCCTGTGACCACTTCGACGCCGGACGCCTGGCGCCGGACTGGAACCACCTGCGCACGCCCAGGGAGCCGTACTGGAGTCTGGCCGACAGCCGGCTCACCCTCCGCGCGCTCCCGCAGACCGTGTGCGAGCGGGCCGCGCCCAGCCTGGTCGCCCGGCGGCAGCGGCACATCGCCTTCGCGGCCCACACGGTGATGGAGTTCCGCCCGGAGGGGGAGGAGCGCGCCGGGCTCGTCCTGCTCCAGAACGACGACTTCCACATCGCGCTCACCCTCACCGCGCGCGGTCTGGAACTCACCCGCAGGGCCGAGGGGGTGGACACCCGCCTGGCCCGCGCCGACATCCCGGCCGGGCCGGCCGGACCGCTCTGGCTCGGCGTGGAGGCGCACGGCCAGGACTACCAGGCCCGCTACGCGGTACGGCCCGGCGAGTGGATCGATCTCGGAGATCCGGTGGACGGCCGGATCCTCAGCTCCACCGTGGCTGGAGGCTTCACCGGTGCCATGATCGGTCTGTACGCCACCTCCAACGGCCACCCGAGCAGCAACACGGCCGCCTTCGACTGGTTCGAGTACCTGCCGCTGCCTTCGTGACCGTCGTTCCGTGGCCACCTGGGCAAGGCTCGGTGTCGTGGGAGTTCTTCGAGCGGGGAGCCGCCCCAGAGTGCCGCGGTGCCCGCCTCAGCTCTCCGAGGGGCTGGGGCTTTCCGAGAGGCTCGGGCTTTCCGAAGGGCCGGCACTTTCCGAGGGGCTGGGAGTGGAGGCCCTCTCGGCCTTGAGCAGCAGGTCTATGTGCTCCTGCACGATGGGCTTGGCCTCGGTGGCGAGCTTCTTCACCTCGGGTGAGGAACCGTTCTCGATCTCCTGCTCCACGGCGGCGAGGGTCTCGTGGTGGCCGTTGAGCTCCGCGCTGATCCAGGCCCTGTCGAACTCCGCGCCGCTCAGGGCAGACAGCTGGTCGAGCTGCTTGCGCTGCTCCGTGTTGGGCGTGTCGGGAAGCTTGACGCCGAGCCGATCGGCCACCCGGCGGACGGCCTTGTCGAGTTTCTTGTGGTCCTTGATGAAAGTCTTCGCCAGTTTGCGGACGGTCCTGGTGACCTCCCGGTCCTGCTGGCCGGCGGTCTTCTCCCGGGCGGTCTTGCTCGACTCGATCTCGGTCAGGTTGGACTGGTGCGCCTGGACGAGGAAGTCCCTGTCCTGCTGGGTGAGGGCCTGGGGGGAGGGGGAGACGACGGCACCGGCCGTACCGCCCATCGCGGCCACGGTGACCGCCACCAGGATGATCATCTTTCGAACCATCGGATCCTCCGTTGATCAATCCACGGTCGGAAATAGCACCTCCCTCTCATATGCGCGTATATCTGGCGATATAGCGTCACAAATGGTAAATCCTGACAAAAGGACACATGCGGTCCTATTGGGTACGTAGCCGCGCCCGCCAGGAAGGTCCTCCAGGTCGACATGGTCGGCACGGTCCACGTGATCGACGTCTTCGAAGAGGCGGCGCCCCGCGACACGTCCCCGGTGTGCGAATCCGCGCCTGGGCGGGGTCGCGCCGGGGCGCCGCCGTCAGGTTCGGCGTGACCGCGACCTCCGCCCCGGACGCGAGCATCCGCAAGCTCACCAGGAAGATCCGCCACCCATCAAGGCCGACACCCGCATCCGCTGACCTCGCTTTCCGTGCGCGCCGCCAGTTGGAGCGCCGCCGCCACCTCAACTTGTCGTTGACAAGATTTGGGGTGGCCCCTTAGCTTAATTTTTGCACTGACAAGATTAGGACGAGGTTGCGGTTCAAAGGCATGACGCCCCTACCGGGTTCGGCCGCTTTGAACTGAGGGCGATAGGGGTTCGTGGCCGTGCAGACAACGAGTGAGGATGAGCGCCCCGGCGAGAAGCGCGACGTTCTGGACAACGTCACCGGGAACCTTCTGGAGGACGTCGCCAGAGCCGTCCTGGCGCGCGCCGCGGCCCGGACGGGCGGCGCGACGGAAGCATGCGCGGCGCCCGGCGGAGAGGAGCGGCAGGGTTCTTCTGGGGAGCGGATCGCCCCCGGGTGGCTGCTTCGCCGTGGCAGGCCGTGGACGTACCTGGCCCCGGTCGATGAGACCTCACGCGACCAGGGCTGGAAGCTGCACGTGTCGGCGACGGTGCTGTCGGCGCCGATGGTGCTGGCGGCGGTGACGGAGGTACTGGCCCGCCGCCGCTGCGCGTTCAAGTTCGCCGCCACGCTGGGCGAGCTGGACGGTCTCACCTCACGCAACCAGAGCCGCGGGGCGGTGGGCAAGTTCATCACGGTCTACCCGCCCGACGACGAGGCCGCCGTGGCGATCGCCGAGGAACTGCACCAGGCCACCTTCGGCCTGCCCGGGCCTCCCATCCTCTCCGACCGCGCCTACCGGCCCGGCAGCCTGGTCCACTACCGCTTCGGGGTGTTCTCCGCACCCAGCTATCTCGGCAATGACGGCGGCTACGAATCGCGGCTGACCGCGCCCGACGGCACGCGGGTGACCGACGAGCGCAACGGCTGGTACTCACCGCCCTCCTGGGCGGTCTGTCCTTTCGAGTCGGGTAAGGCGCCGGTCAGGACCGCCGCGCCGGCGGCGGTGCTGCTGGGCGACCGGTTCGCGGTGCGCCAGGCACTGAAGCACGGTTCCAAGGGCGGGGTTTTCCTGGCCGAGGACCGGGTCGAGGGCGGCGATGCGGTGATCAAGCAGGCTCGCCCGCATCTCGGCAGTATGCGCGACGGGCACGACGGGCGAGACCTGCTGCGTCACGAGGCGCGCATGCTGGAGATCTTCGGCCCCCTGGGCGTCACGGCACGCAAGCTGGCGCTGTTTGAGACCAAGGGCAACCTGTTCCTGGCGCAGGAACATCTCGCCGGGAGTTCGCTCAGCGTATGGGCCAGCGAACAGCGCCTCCTGCGGCCCGAGCCGCAGTGGCGCGAGGCCGTGGTGAGCCTGGCGCGGCGGCTGGTCGACCTGGTCTCCACGGTCCACGATCAGGGGTACGTGCTCCGTGACCTGACCCCGAACAACGTCATCGTCACCCCCGAGGACGACTGCCTGCTCATCGACCTGGAGATGGCCGTCGTGCCCGGCACGCCGACCGGCCGCGTCTTCACCCCCGGCTATGCCCCGCCCGAGCAGGCCCGGTTCGCCTACTACGCGCCCGCGCTGGGGGTGGAGGCCGACCTGTTCGCTCTGGGAGCGACGGTTTTCTTCCTGATGACCGGAAGCCAGCCGGCGCTGCTGGAGGACGAGCCCGCCGAGCGATCATGGGACTCCCGGCTGAGCACGCTGTGGAGCGTGGTCGCCGCCGGTAACGCCGTGGCCACCGCGATGACCCCCCTGATCCTCGGACTGATGAGGGAGGATCCCGCGCTGCGCTGGGATCTGCAGCGCGTGCGGACGTTCCTGGAGGAGATGGCCGCCGCTCCCATATCGTCCCCCGCCACCGATCTCGTACCCCTCCCCGCCGCCGGCCCGCGGCCGGGCGTGGCCGAATGGGATCGCCTGCTGTGGGACGGGATCGCCTACACACTGCGGACGATGTTGCCGGCCGCGGTCGCCAACCCCGCGCCGCACGGTCACCTGTGGCCCATCGTGGGTTTCGGCGTGACCGTCGATCCGTGCTCCGTGCAGTACGGCTCCGCCGGAGTGCTCACCCTGCTGGCCTCAGCGGCGGAGTCCGCGACCGCGACGTCCGCCCGAGGGGGGAGGGCGGAACCGCCGGCGCCGTCGCGCGCCGATCTTGTCGCGGGGCTGCGGGACGCCGCAGGCTGGACCGTACGCCGCATGTCCGGTGAGCATCGGCCCTCGCCGGGGCTGTACTTCGGCCGGGCGGGCATCGCCTGGAGCCTGTACGAGGCCGGCCACGCGCTCGGCGACGAGCCGCTGCGCGCCGAGGGCATCGACCTGGCACTGGGCCTGCCGACCGACTGGCCCAATCCGGATGTGTGCCACGGTCTGGCCGGGACGGGACTGGCCCTGTTGCACTTCTGGCACCGTACCGGCGACACTCGCTTCCGCGACAGGGCCGGCGAGTGCGCCGACACCCTGCTCAAGGTCGCCCAGCGCACACCCGAAGCCGTGCTGTGGCCCATCCCGGCGGACTTCGACTCCACGTTGGCGGGCGTGCTGCACTACGGCTTCGGCCATGGCGTCGCCGGGATCGGGGCGTTCCTGCTGGCCACAGGTATCGCGCTCGGGCGTGAGGACTGCCTGGAGACGGCCACGGCCGCGGGCGAGACCCTGCTGGACCTCGCCGAACAGCGGGGCGACGCCATCTGGTGGAGGGAGGGTCCCGAGGGCACGTCCATGATGCCGCACTGGTGCAGCGGGTCCTCGGGCGTGGGCACCTTCCTGGTCCGCCTGTACGCCGCCACCGGCGACACGCGCTTCCGCGAGGCGGCCGAGGGCGCCGCGGTCGCCGTGCGCGCGAGCCTCCTGAACTCGGGCACCTCCGCCTGCCACGGCCTGGCCGGTGACGGCCAGTTCCTCCTGGACATGGCCGACCTGCTCGACGAGCCGGCCTACCGCGAGCAGGCCGGGGAACTGGCCGGCTACCTGTGTGCTCGCGCCATGCTTCGCGACGGGCTGCTGGTGGTGGCGGATGAGAGCGGGACCCAGGTGAGCATGGGCTGGAACACCGGCCTGGCGGGCGTGCTGGACTTCCTGCACAGGTTGCGCCACGGCGGGCCGCGCTCCTGGATGGCGGAGGTCGGGGACAGTGACCGCGCACCCGTCGGCGGCTCGTGATGGCCCCCCGCACAATGAACCCGGCCGGCGCCGTGACTGGCACGGAACATCTCAGGGACGGTCTGCGGATCAACTTCCGCCTCTCGGGACACGGGCGGTACGCCGCGTGTGTGGCGGCCCACGGGCGTGACCGCCATGCCCTGGAAATATGGGATCTGACCGGTGACGCGCCACGGCCCCGGCTGCTGCGCACCCGCGACGGGCTGACCCCGATGACCGTGCCGATTCCCACCGACGACGGCCACGTCCTGCTGTGCCGCCTCGACGACGGGGACGGCGCGCACCACCTCCTGCTCGCCGTCCCCGCCCCGGACGGCGAGGAGACCGAGGAACACCAGCTGGCCGTCGTCCGCGGCCGGGGCATCGGGCTCATCGCCGGCTTGTCCGAGGGGACGGCCGCCGTGGCCTTCGTGATCGACGCCGACCGGCACACCACGGTGTGGCGCCTGTCCGGCCTGGCCGAGGCGCCCGAGCCGATCGCGGAGCTACCGGGCCTGGTCAACGGCGGGATCTGGCTCGACGAGGCCGGTACGCGTCTCGCCGTGCCCTCAGCGGAGGCCGGGGCGAGCACGAGGGTCCTGGACCTGTCGCGTGGCGCGCTCGTCCCCCTGGTCGGAGCGGCCGACGACGAGCACGTGCTGCGGGCCGCACCCCGCGCCGGGGTACTGCTCGTCGCCGCCCGCCGCGGCGGCGCCTATCGGCTGGGCGTCCGCCACCGTGACGACGCTTCACCCACCGTCTTCCCCGACCGGCTGAACGCGATCGAGGGCACCGTGACACCGCTGGCCCTGGACCTCGCCGGACGGCGCCTGGCACTGTCCGTCACCCGTGGTGCCCGCTCCCACCTGCTGCTCCACGACCTGGTCGAGGACACGACCGGCGAGATCGACCTGCCGCCGGGGAAGCTGTATCCGGCGGCCCAGTGGACCACCGCCGGCCTGCATCTCGTCTACGGCGCACCCGACCGCCCGTCCGGCCTCGTCACCGTCTCCGACCTGTCTCCAGCACGTGTCCTGTTCGCTTCGGAATGCCTTCCCACGCCCTGGACGCCCGCCCGCGTCCAGGGCTACGACGGGCCGACGGGACGCGTCGAGGCCATCGTCTACGGCGACCCCGTGACCAGCCCGCGGGTCGTGCTCGCGCTGCACGGCGGTCCCGAAGCCGCCTGGCATCTCGGCTTCGAGCCGATGTTCCAGCACCTGGCCGCGGCGGGCATCGCCGTGGTCGCGCCCAACCAGCGTGGCAGCACCGGATACGGCGCCGCCCACCGGGACGCCATTCAGGGAGCCTGGGGCGGACCCGACCTGGCCGACATCGTCCACCTGGGAGATGTCCTGGCCGCCGCGCGGCATCCCGGCATGGACCGGCCGATGCTGTACGGCGCCAGCTACGGTGCCTACCTGGCGCTACTGGCCGCCGCCGCGCGGCCGGACCTGTGGGCCCGCGCCGCGGTCGTCGCGCCCTTCCTGTCCGGACGGGAACTGTACGAGGACGGGCCGCCCCCGGTGCAAACCATGCTCGACCGGCTCGGCGGGCGTGAGGAACCCCACGACGAGCTCGGCCCCCGCGACCTGTTGCGACTGGCCGACCGCATACGGCTGCCGCTCCTCGTCGTCCACGGCGAGCGCGACCCGATCATCCCGGTGGCCCACTCCCGGCGATTGTGTGATCGGCTCCTCCAGACCGGTCACCACCACGGTGCGGAACTCACCTACCTGGAGATCCCCGGCGCCGGCCACGACCCGCTGTCGGAAAGCGGCGGGCACGTCGTCCGCGACCGCCTCATCGGCTTCCTCCGCGCCTGACCCCTCTCCTCATCCGGCGCCGCGTTTGTGCGCCGGATGAGGACCAAGATCCAGCCGACACTCCGGGCTCTCCCGATTCTGACCGCAGGAGCGCCCGGAACCGGCTGACAGGGGCCGCACCCACCAAAGGCGTGTGGCCCCGACGACGATCAACCATCTGAAAGGAAATCGCATGGAACTCGACATCGACGTTTTGGACATGCTTCCCGCCGCGAAGGAGACGCAGCTGTACCCCTGCGAGATCACCTGTACCTACACCTGCAGGGGCACCACCTGCGCCAACAACACCATGATCTAAGACTGCCGTCAAAGCCGCATGGCCCCGACGACGATCAACCACCTGAAAGGAAATCGCATGGAACTCGACATCGACGCCCTGGACATGCTTCCCGCCGCGAAGGAGACGCAGCTGTACCCGTGCAGCTTGACCTGCACCGTCACCTGTGATAACAACCACAGCTGCCTGGTCACCGAGCGCCCGTAGGCGATCTGCCGCTCACCGGCCGTAGTCGGTAGGCGTGATCGGTAGGACTGGCACGGTAGTCCGGTGAGATCATCCGCGCCCACCAACGTGGGAGCGGATGATCCAGGCCGATATCGACGGGCGGCGCCCGTTCTGAGAGGTGAGAGATGCCAGGCCGTGCACCCGGAGCGCCGCGGGAGCGGTTGGCGGGCGAACACGCCGACCGGCTTCTCCGTTCCACGGCGCGCGGTGCGTGGGCGCCGCCGACGATAGCCGTCGTGACCGTTCTCGCCGCGCACCTGCCGTTGATCGGCCTGCTGATCACCGCGCGTCCCCTGATCCAGAACGGTCACCTGAGCGCGGGTGGGGTCGTCGGGGCGGTGACCTACCTGGTCACCGGTCTCGATCCGGCCCTGCGCTCGCTCGTCGGCATCGTCGGCGGCTGGGGCGTGACCCTGGCCGTCACCCTGCGCAGGCTCGCCGAGACCATCGCCCCCCACCCCCGGCGCCCACGGCCACCGTCGGCCCTTCGCCCGCCGCGGCCGATCTCCCGCCCGCCTCCGGCGCCGAGCCGGTCGGCCATCTCCTGCGTGTGCGGCGCCTGAGCTTCGATCGATGCCCCCTCCGCCCTGTCGGCCGGGGAGCGGCAACTCGTCGCGCTGGCCCGCGTCCACGCGTCCCCCGCGCGTGTCGTCATCCCGGACGAGGCCACCTGCCATCTCGACCCGGCCGCCGAGCTGCGCGCCGAGACGGCGTTCGCCACCCGCGAGGGCACGCTCATCGTGATCGCGCACCGCATCAGCTCCGCCCGCAGGGCCCGGCGCGTCCTGCTGATGGACGGCACCGTCGCCCTCACCGGATCACACTAATGGCCCGATCCCCCCTCTACGCCGACCTGGTCGGCCACTGGCGCGGCCACGACCCGTCCAGGGACCCGACCGTCATCCCTTCACCGACCTCCGTGCCGACAGGCGCCGAAAGGACCACGCGATGAACCATCTCGCCGCGCCCACCGATGTCATCTGGGACGTCACCTACGCCTGCCCGCTGCGGTGCATGCACTGCTACTCGGAGTCGGGCAGGCGAGCGGCCCGGCAGCTGAGCCACGACGACATGCTCAGGGTCGCCGACGCGATCATCTCCCTGCGCCCGTCCTCGATGGAGTTCGCCGGTGGCGAACCACTGCTGATCAAGAGGATCCACGAGGTCGCCGAGCGCTTCACCCAGGCGGGGATCAAGGTCAACCTCTACACCAGCGGGTGGACGTTCACCCCCCGGATGGCCGAGGACATCCTCGGGGTCTTCTCCCGGATCACCGTGAGCATCGACGGGGCCACCCCCGAGGTCCACGACCGGATTCGCTCGCGGGCCGGCTCGTTCGAGCGCACGATGAACACGCTGGCCATCCTCGACGAGGCCTCCGCGGAGCGCACGGCCCGCGGAGGCGAGCCGGTGGAGTTCGGGATCGACTACGCGGTCCTGCGCAGCAACCTTCACCAGACGGAGGAGTTCTGCACGGAGATCCTCCCCCGCTTCCCGCGGGTGCGGTTCCTCAACTTCGCCGCCGCGGTGCCGACCGGGCTGGCGAGCCGGCCCGAGTTCAGCGAGCACGAGCTCCTCGACAACGAGCAGCTCCGCGCGCTGATCGGCGAGGAGCACAACCAGCGCCTGCTGGCCGCGGCACCGGCGTCCGTGCAGATCAGGACCTCCGACAACTTCATCCTCATGATGCACCCGAACCTCATGGCGCAGATGGCGTTCCCCCTGATGCATATCGAGCCCGACGGGCAGGTGCGCGCGATGCCCATCTACGAGGGAACCGTGGGCAGCCTCCTGACGGACGACCCCACCGTGCTGTGGGAACGCGCCGTCGCGCGGTGGAGCGACCCGTTCGTGGTCGACGCCCTGACCCCGGTGCGTTCGATGAGGGACTGGGCCGAGGCGACCCGGCGCATCGACTACCACTTCGGAACCGACGCGGACCGGCGGCGCATCGACCGCCGTCCCGCCCATCCCGTGCCGGTGAGCCTCTGAATCCGGGGGCCGGGCGGGGTGGTCCCGGTGCCGGTCCTGCTCCCCTCCCTCTCCGGTCGTCTACCGCCGAACGGAGAGGGAGGGGAGGACGGCGCAGGTGAGGAGCGCTGTTCTCATACATGAGATGGTTTCCGGTGACACGGACGTGTGGTGAGGTGTCAGGCGAGCGATGGGGAACTCGCGACGCCGTCCGACCTCGTGCTGTTCGTTGAGAGACGCGTGTCTGAGCCTCCGTCGCCCGAATTGGGGTCGATCCAGGCACCAGCCACGCTCCGCACACTCCATAATTCGATCACTGAGAGTTGGTCAGAGCCTGGAAATATCAGTGCTTGATGGTCCGAGGGCGGTACGGCTCGGCGAGGAAGGCGAGTTCCTTCTCGGTGAGGGTCAGGTCCACCGCGGCGACCGCGTCGTCCACATGCCCCTCCTTGGTCGCGCCCACGATCGGGGCCGACAGGCCCGGCTGGTGGAGCAGCCAGGACAACGCCACCTGCGCGGGAGGGACCTCGCGCTCCCTGGCCACCTGGGCGACCCGGTTCAGGATCAGACGGTCGTTGTCGGCGTCGTCGTACAGGGCCTCGATGCGCGCGTCGCTGCCCGAGCGGGTGGTGCTCCCCTCGGAGCCCGCGCGGGCCAGCAGCCCCCGGGCCAGCGGGCTCCACGGGATCAGGCCCACCCCCTGGTCGAGGCAGAGCGGATTCATCTCCCGCTCCTCTTCTCGGTAAAGAAGATTGTAATGACTCTGCATCGCGACGAACTTCGTCCAGCCGTTGCTCTCGGCGACGTGCTGGGCCTTGGCGAACTGCCAGGCGTACATGCTGGAGGCGCCGATGTAGCGGGCCTTGCCCGCGCGGACCACGTCGTGCAGGGCCTCCATGGTCTCCTCGATCGGGGTTTCCGGGTCCCAGCGGTGGATCTGGTAGAGGTCCACGTAGTCGGTGCCCAGCCGGCGCAGTGAGGTGTCGATCGAGGAGAGGATGTGCTTGCGCGACAGGCCGCGGTCGTTGACACCCTTGCCCATCGGCATGCACACCTTGGTGGCCAGCACATAGTCGTCCCGGTCGGTGAAGAGCCTGCTCAGCAGCCGGCCGGTGACCTCCTCGCTGCTGCCCAGCGAGTAGACGTCGGCGGTGTCGAAGAAGGTGATCCCCGCCTCGACCGCCCGGCGCACGATCGGCTCGGCGGCGGCCTCGTCGAGCACCCACTCACCCCACTTGGCGGGATCGCCGTAACTCATCATGCCGAGGCAGACCCTCGACACCTTCATACCGGTGGACCCCAGGCGCACGTACTCCATGTCAAACCTCCAGATCTTCACAACCCTGGGCCCCACGATACGACCGCCGACTTCACCGGCTCCCGCCCCCGCCTGTCCTGCGGTGCGGTCCCCGCCTCGACTCTCAAGGCACGCTCAGGACGGGCCGGTACGACGGCGCGCACGCTGCCGGGGCCCGGTGTGTTCCGTTCAGCGGACGTCGGCCAGTGGCTGGACCCGGTGGGGGACCACGGTGGACAGGGTGATCACCGTGCCGCTCCGCCGCACTCCGGGGATGGCCAGGGTCTGGTCGATGACCTGCTGGATGTGCTCGTGGTCGCGTCCGGCGATGCGGCACCAGACGTCGCCGGGGCCGGTGACGATGTGCGCTTCGAGGACTTCGGGGATCGCTGTGAGGGCGCTGGAGATGTCGGCGCGGGAGGCCTGCTCCACCTCAAGGGTGGTGAAGGCCTGCACCGGATAGCCGAGGGCGTGCGGAGACAGGTTGGGGCCGAAGTCGGTGATCACGCCGTCGGCGATCATCCGGTCCAGGCGGGCCTGGACGGTGCCCCGGGCGACGCCGAGGAGGCGGGCGATCTCCAGCAGGCCGGTCCGGGGGCGCTCCCTGATCAGATGGAGCACCTTACGGTCGAGCTCGTCCAGGCCGTTCCTCCGAGCTGCCAATCTGTCCACCTCCGGAGTGCGGGGCGTGCCCGGTACTGACAATCTGTCAGTGAATCGGTCACTGTGTTGCCCTGCTTATAACCGTAATTCAGACTACGCCTGCATATATGTCAACCATGGAGGCGATCGTGGCACGGGAACATTCCCATCCATTCATTCCGTACCGGCCCGTGCGTTATCCCGAGGCCGAAATGGTGACGCGGGGCCGGGAGTTCTACGAACATATGGACCTGCGCCGGAGTGTGCGCTTCTTCAGCGACGAACCGGTGCCGCGCGAGTGCGTCGAGCTGGCCGTCAGGACGGCGAACACCGCACCCTCGGGAGCCCATCAGCAGCCGTGGAAGTTCGTCGTGATCGGTGACCCGGAGACCAGGAGGCGGATCAGGGAGGCGGCCGAGATCGAGGAGCGGCAGAACTACGAGGGCGGGCGGCTGACCCCGGAGTGGCGTACGGCCCTGGCCCGCCTGGAGACCGGCTCCGACAAGGGCTACCTCGAAACGGTGCCGTGGCTGGTGGTCTGTTTCGCGGAGAAGTACGGCGTACGCCCCGACGGCACCAGGGTCAAGCACTACTACGTCAACGAGAGCGTCGGCATCGCCTGCGGGTTCTTCATCGCGGCCCTGCACGCGATGGGCCTGTCCACGCTCACCCACACTCCGAACCCGATGGCGTTCCTGACCGGCATCTGCGGACGGCCGGGCAACGAGCGGCCCTACATCCTGTTCCCGATCGGCTACGCCGCCGCCGACGCCGAGGTCCCCGACCTGGCCCGCAAACCCTTGTCCGAGGCCATGGTCTGACACGGGCCCCACGGAGCGCGCGCCGAATATCCCACGAACCCGTCTCCGACCTGCACTGATTCGGAAGTAAGGACGATGCTCGGCCGTACTGGAGGCTCGCCCTTCGCCCAGGTAAGCGGCTTCAAGATGGTTCTGCGGGTATCTCGGCTGGACCCGTGAGAGGCCCGCAGTAGCGGCACCCCGTTGCGACCTCTCGCAGGGGTGGTGAGGTCCCAAGGTAAAGTCGCGGCTCAACAAGCCTGTGGTCGCGACTGTTTCCGCGGGAATTGCAGCGAGCCGCCGGTTGTGCCGGATACCCCAAAGGTCGGAGATAGGGCTAGAACGAGATCATGAGCAGCCATATGATCGCCGACCGCCTCGCCCGGGCCATCGAGCGGAACCGAGTGCCCGACCTCCACGCCGTCGTCGCCGTCCACCATGGCCAGGTGGTCATCGAGCACTACGGCGAAGGTGAGGACTTCAGGTTGAACGAGCCCCTCGGCCACGTGCGCTTCACCCCCGACACGCTCCACGACATCCGCTCGGTCACCAAGAGTGTCGTCGGCCTCCTGTACGGCATCGCCCTGGCCGACGGCCGGGTGCCGAAGCCGCACGAGCCGCTGCTACGGAACTTCCCCGAGTATCCGGACCTCGCGGCGGACCCCCGGCGCGCCGCGCTGACCGTCGAGCACGCGCTCACCATGACGCTCGGTCTGGAGTGGAACGAGAACGTCCCCTACACCAGTACGGCCAACAGCGAGATCGCGATGGAGTCGGACCCCGACCGCTTCCACTACATCCTGAGACAGCCGATCGTGGAAGAGCCCGGCGTCCGATGGTCCTACTGCGGGGGCGCCTCGGCGCTGCTGGCGCGGATCATTGAGAAGGGCACGGGAGTGGCACTGAAGGAGTACGCGCGTGCCAGGCTCTTCGAGCCGCTGCAGATCGAGCGTTCCGAGTGGTCGGCAGGTGAGGACGGGGTGGCTCTGGCGGCCTCGGGGCTGCGGCTGACCCCTCGTGGTCTCCTCGCGATCGGGCGGCTCGTGCTCGACCGGGGCGCCGGCATCGTGCCCGAGTCCTGGCTGGCGGAGGCCCTGCGTCCGCGGGTACGGATCGACGAGGGGTTCCACTACGGCTACCAGTGGTACGTGGGGGACACCTGGACGGGCGGGTTCGGCAACGGCGGTCAGCGGATCTACGTGGCGCCCGCGCTGGACCTCGTGGTCGCCGTCACCGCGGGCCAGTACGACAGGCCCGATCAGCCGACCGCCTCGGTCGTGCTCGACGAGGTGATCCTGCCGGGGATCGTGAACTGAGGCGCGCTCACCGCTCCTGCGGGGGGTGCCGTGCCGTCCGGCCGAACACCAAGAAAGTCACAAGTCCGCTGTCCTATATTACGGCTGACGGCCTGCCCGGCAGACGTGAACCGCCCCCGGCGTGGTCCTGGCCATGCCCGGCGGTGAACCGTCCGCCCCTACCCTTCTGGTTCTTTTCGCGATGTGGCGACGTCCTCACCGGCGGTCACGATCTCGGGGTCCCCGGAACCCCGGTCGCCCCGCCGCCGGACACCTCCACCTCGGATGAGCGGTTCGGACGCATCCCCTGAGAGGTCTTTGAGCATGCACAACGGAAGTGACATCGAGGTCCGCTGGCTGAAATGGGAAGAGGCCGCCGAGGAGATCCTTGATCTCCGGCGGCGGGTGTTCATGTCCGAGCTGGGGTGGACCGAGGAGAGGGTGCACCACGACGGCGACCCGGAGGGTCTTCACCTGTGCGCCCTGTCCGGGGGGAAGATCGTGGCCGCCATCTCCGCGTACGTCTACCGCCCCGGAGCGCCGGGGCTGGCCGCCCTGGAGTTGACCGACCTGGACGGGCCGACCGTCGAGATCGGCAAGCGGGTGGCGCTCCAGACCCACCGGGGCCGCCTGATCAGCACGCGGATCGCCAACTCGATGGTGCGGCAGCTCTGCGAGTCGCTCCGCCCGTCCCGGTTCTTCCTCATCGTCCGGCCGAGCCAGTATGACCACCTCCTCGATCGGTACGCGAAGCGGGACTTCGTGATGCGCGGTGAGGTCGGCTCGGGCGACGACGCGGTCACGGTGATGACCGTGGAGGGTGGAGAGGCCTTGGAGGGGTTCTACCTCAGGCATCGGGAGCTGACCCGGGAGTCGCCGTCCGGTGACGAGCGGCTGGCGATTCCCTCGCTGGTCCGGTTTCTCGCCGACGAGGGCCGCGGTGACCTGCTGGCGGTGGAGCGCCTCGGCGCGGAGAACTTCTACCTGGACCTGCTGTCCCTGCAGGAGGAGGTGCCGCGGCTGAGCGCACAGGGCCGGTTGGTACTCGCCGAGCAGCGGCCACGCCTGGCCTCGACGCCCTTCCCGCCCGCGCCCGCGTCGCTGCTCGACGTCGGCAGTGGGCCCGGAGACTACCTGGCCGCGGTCACCGAGGAGGGCCCGTTCGCCGGGTACGACGTGCGGGGAGTCGAACCGGCTCCCCAGTTGCTCGCCAGGGCCCGCTCGAACTTCCCCGGCCTCACGTTCCGTCAGGGCACCGCGTACGCCACCGGTGAGGCGGACGCGTCGCACGACGTGGTCACGGCGAGCTTCCTCTTCGTCCACCTGCGCAGTCCGGACCTGGCCCTGCTCGAAATGCGCCGGGTGCTGCGGCCCGGCGGGCTGCTGTACGTGGTCGACGTCAACGACGCGGCCTTCCGCGGCCCCGATGTGGTCCGCCGCATGCTCGAGACCTACGACCGTGACTACGCCGCCGACCGTACGATCCTCAACGATCTCCCTGAGCGTGCCGCGGAGTTCGGCTTCCAGCCCGTCCGGCGTTTCTCCACCACGCTCGGCTACGTGGTGGACGCCGAGCCGGGGTTCGGTCCCGACGAGATCCGGCTCGGCAGGGAGGAGGCGTGGAGCCTGCTCTCCTTCGTACAGTCGCAGCACGGTATCGAGGAGAGCTTCCGGGAGGCGCGCGACCACTACTTCGGCGTGGAATGTGAGATCGGGGTGGACATCGAAACCCAGGTCTACCGGAGACGTCCCTAGGCGTACCGCCGCTCCGCTCCGGCACGCCGCCGGTCCGCTCCGGCCGGGGGCGCGGCGGCCGGAGCGAGGCGGGGTCCGGGAAACAGGCCCGGACCCGGTTCGAGGAGCTAAAGGCGCGCCCCGGAGGCCATCGGGGTCACGTCCAGGCGGCCGTCGTCGCAGACGGCCGCCTTGAACGGAATCTCCAGGTGCGCCACCTCGTCCGGCGGGATGATCATCAGCCGTGCGGAGGCCGGGCACGACCGGCTCCCGCCGGGCACCTCGCTCCAGTGCAGCCTGGCGTGCGCGCTCGCTCCGGGGCGCAGGGTGATCCGCCGGGGCTGGACGCTCTCCCTGCGCGTCCTGGTACGCATCGCGTCGCCGCTGCCGTCGATCATGATCAGGCCGACGAAGCCGTACACCCAGCAGGTCCCGCTGGAGGTGTTGGTGAACACCAGCGGCGCGTAACGCTGTCCCGCTCCGGCGTCCACCCTGCCGACGCGCGCCGCGAGCGCCTCGGCGCGACAGCGCCCGGCGGCGGTGCCGCTGTCCGCCACCCGCAGGCCCGCGGCCTGGACGGCGACGGCGGGGCGCGCGGGGGCGGAGCTTGGAGAGGCGGGGGAGAAGCTCGCGGGAGCGCTGCCGGCAGCCGGGGCGGCGCTCCGGGCGCGGGAGGCGGGCAGGGCGCACGCGGTCGCGGCCGCCAGCATGGCCAGCGCCGAGGTGGCGGCGAGCAGTCCGGCGCCGATGGAATGTTTCATGGTCCGTTGGACGCGCACCGCGCCCGCTTTGTTGCCGTACCGGGCCTACGTCGAGTTGGACGGCCTCGCCCCCGGAGAGCCGATCGATCTGGTCACCGCGATGCTGGAAATGATCGACTACGACGGGGGCCGGCCCCTGACCTGCCTGGCCTGACCCGGTTCCGGGCCTGCCGGGGGCGAGGCGGACGGGTGCCGCTCGGCTCCGCTACGCGGCGACCCTCCGGGAGGCCGTGGAAACGGCGCGGCGGAAATCCCCGGCGTCTCATCGCCGGGGAGCAGGTCCGGTCAGGACAGGTGGCGAGACCACCACTCCAGCACCGCCTCGAAGCGCTGCAGGCGGTGCTTCGGGCGCCCGCCGCGGCTGAGCTCGTGTCCCTCGCCGGGGAAGAGCAGGAACTCGGCGGGGGTGCCGTTGCGACGCAGCGCGACGAACATCCGCTGTGCCTGCTCGACCGGGCAGCGGATGTCCTCCTCGGAGTGGACCACGGCGAACGGCAGCGTGATCCGATCGGCGTGGTAGAGCGGGCTCATCGCGCGCTGTGTCTCGATGTCGGGACCGCAGTAGGCCTCGGCGAAGAACCAGCCGATGTCGGAGGAGCCGGTGAAGGAGTCCCAGGCGTTGACCGCGCGCTCGCTCCAGGCGGCTCGGAACCGGTCCCCGTGCCGGGCGGCCAGCCAGCTCGTCATGAAACCGCCGTAGGAGCCGCCCATCACGCCCACCCGTCCGGCGTCGCACTCGGGTCGCTCCAGCACGGCGTCGAGCAGGGCCAGCACGTCGTCGGCGTCCACGGTGCCCAGCGCGCCGATCACCGACCGGCCGTGCGCCTGTCCGTATCCGGAGGAGCCGCGCGGGTTCGGCAGGACCACCGCGTATCCAGCGCCCGTGTAGACCTGGGTCTCGTCCAGGAAGGCCCATCCGTGCTGGTGGAACGGGCCGCCGTGCACGTTCAGCAGAACGGGATGCGGGCCTTCGCCCTCGGGCAGGGCCAGCCAGCCGTGGACCGGGTAGCCGTCGGCGGAGACGGCGGTGATCTCCAGCAGCGGGCTGATCCCGGCGAGGGTGCCGGAGAAGTCCGTCAGCGGCCCGTCAGGGGTGACCACCTCGCCGGGGCTCGCGGGGGTGGACACCACCGCGACCACCTGCTCGCCGCAGGAGGTGAAGGACCTGACGCCCGCCCGCTCGCCCAGGATCGGGACGAGTTTCTCCAGCGGCGTGTCGAGGGCGCCGGAGGGGACCAGCCGCAGCTCGACCGCGCCGCGCACCCGCACCGCGACCAGGACGCCGTCCCGCAGCGGTACGGGAGGCAGTGGCTCGCAGTCCACCGACTCCTCCTCGGTCAGCCGGGTCCCGGCCACTGTCCCGGCCGCTGTCTCGCCGGCGATCCGCAGTGGCGCGTGGTAGAGGCCGACGTTGCGGGCCACCGCGTCGAGTCCGGAGAACTCCGTGCCGAGGTAGAGCACCTTTCCACCGGGCAGGGCGACGGGATGCTCGGCGGAGCCGTCGCTGCGCACCGCGAGGATCGGGGCACCCCCGCCGGCCGGGACGGCGTACACGTCCGTGTGCAGGCTCTCACCGTCGAGGTCGCGGGGGGCCGAGATCAGCACGTGCTCGCCGTCCGGTGTCCAGCAGGGGGACTCGACGTCGTAGGGTCCCTCGGTCAGCCGTACCGGCACCGGGATGTCCGCGAGGGCGTTGACCACGAACAGGCTCTGCCGCCGGTCGAGGGTGAAGCCGATTCCCTCGGTCCGGTAGCGGAACCCGGTGATCCGGCGCGGTGCCTCGGCCTCGGCGCCCACGCCCTCCTCGGTGCCGTACCGGCCCGGTTCGGCGACCCGGGCGACGAACGCGATCCGGCGCGAGTCCGGTGCCCAGACCGGGACGCCCGCGCCCAGCGGCAGGTCGGTGACCGGTCGGCCCTCACCGCCGCCGGTGGGCATCACGTGCAGTTGCGGGCTGCCGTCGCCGGCGCGCAGGAAGGCGACCCAGGCGCCGTCGGGGGAGATGCGCGGCGCGCTGTCGCGCTCGCCGAAGGTGAACCGGACGGGCGGGCCGTCCTGCGGCACCCGCCACAGGCTCCCGGAGTAGGCGTCGGCCTCCAGATCGGGCCGGGCCACGTCGACGAGAAGGAGATCGCCATGGAGGGTGACGCTGCCGGGCACGTTGAGCAGGGCGAGGTCTTCTGGACGCATGGTTAACGACGCTATCACCGTCTTAACCGTTTATATGAGCACTTAAAGCTCTGTGGCTGCCCCGTTTTGGCTGGTCGTTGCGCTGCGTCCTGTTCTTCGGGGAGGAGGATTTTTTATCAGGCCTCATTGAATGAAAGGACAGGCCGGCCATTGATGGTGTGTGCCGCTTTTGCCGGAGGCCCGGGTTTCACCCGGCCGGCGATGGCCGATGCTCACCCCGGTCCGTCGCCGTCGGTGGGTCCGTCTACCAGGGGATGGGGCCCTCCTGCGAGCTGAACGTGCCGGTCGGGCCGTCGTCGCCGAGGGTCGCCATCCGTACGGCCACCGCCGCGCCCTCGGCCGCCGTACGGGTTCCGGTGTGGCCGGTCAGGTCGGTGGCGCAGTGGCCGGGATCGACGGCGTTGACCAGGATCCCGGACCCGCGCAGCTCGTTGGCGTAGAGCACGGTGAGCGCGTTGAGCGCGCTCTTGGCCGAGTTGTAGGCCAGCATCGGCCACGCGACGTTGAGATCGTCCCCGGCGGAGGTGAGGCCGACCGAGGCCAGCCGGGTCGTCATGTTGACGATCCTGGCCTCGGTCGGACGCCAGCAGCAGCGGGATCATCGCGTGGGTGACGGTGACGACCCCGAAGACGCCCACCTCGTAGGTGACCCGCATGTGCTCGGTGGTCACCTCCGCCGGGGCCACACCGAAGTCACCGCAGGTCGCGGCATTGTTGACCAGTACGTCCAGCCGCCCGAACCCTTCACCGACGATCTTGGCCGCGCTCGCGGCCGCCGCCGGGTCGGTGACGTCGAGCAGTACGGGACGGGTGCCCTCGGGAGCGTGGCTCTCGTCGCGGACCCCGGCGAACACGGTCATCCCGCGCTCGGCGAGCTGCCGGGCGATCTCCCGGCCGATGCCCCGCCCGGCCCCGGTGACCAGTGCGATCTTCACAGGTTCTCCTTTGCTCAGTGCGCACGGTCTGGGTGCGGCCTCTTGGAAGCGACCTGTGGATCGCTGTGGATCGGTTAGGGCGCGCCGCGCCGCGGCGAGCCGGTTCAACGGCGAACGGGACGTGGCCGCCGGGTGCGCCGGTCGGGCTCCGTCCGGACTCCCAGCCGGTGGAAGGCGAAGCCGGCACCGCCGCTGAAGCGGGCCAGGCGCACCTCGGGCTCCTCGCGCGCGGGCTCGGCGCCGGGATCGATCACGGCCTCGTAGGCGTGGCGCTCTCCCTCGCGGGGCGGGACCGGGACGCACCGGGCACGCGGGTTGACCGCCTGGACCACCGCGTCCAGGGCACGGTCGCCGTCGCCGCCGAGCTCGGCCAGCCAGGTGAGCGGGTCGGTCTCCCGGAAGATCGGTGAGTCGGTGAAGCCGAACCTCACCCGGAGCGGCCCGGTGACCTCGACGTCCAGGCCGACGTAGGAGCCCGGCTGAAAGGTCGGATGCAGTTGCAGCACCCTGCCGATGGCGGCGGCGTCGTCGCCGGGGACGTTCATGGCCGCGCGGAGTCTGCCCGCGGTGAGGCCGGCCAGTCCGACGAGCACCCGGGGCCCCGCGCTGCGGGCGGCCGGCTCGCCGTAGTGGTCGCTCATGCTGAGCAGGTAGCCGCGGAAGAGCAGGTGGCTCTGAATCGCCACCTCCTCCAGCGCGGTCTGCAGCGCCGCGTGCGAGAGGTCCTCCAGCTGGAAGTCCGTGTCGAAGGGGCCACCGTAGCCGTCCAGCCCGCCGGGCTCGGCGGAGAGCCTGCCCGAGGTGATCGGCAGCCGGGCGAGCAGCGACCCCGCCACCGAGGCCTGGTTGGGGTGCGGCGCGAGGGGCTCGGCGGCGTCGGAGATCTCGACGCGCCAGTGGCAGTGCGGCGTCCGGCCGGGAGGCACCCGGGGCGGGCGGTGCACCGGCAGGAACCTCGCGCGGGGGTTGGTGGCCGACCCCGTCGCGTCGAAGGTGGGGTCCTCGATGGTGTGGCACATGCCGCGGACCCAGTCCTCGCCCATCGGCTCGACGTCGAGCAGCGCGCCGCAGTGGGCCAGTTCGAACTCACCGTGCCGCTCGTCGATCAGCCGCAGCCGGAAGTCCATGAACTGCGGCGGCGCCCCGATGTCGAGCTGGAGGTTCTTCAGGATGGTCGAGACGGTGTCACCCCGGAAACCCAGGGCCTCCTGCATCCTGACCGAGTAGATCGGGCTGGCGGCCGCCCATTCCTCGATGGCGACCCGCTCGGCCTCCTGCCTGCCGCCGAGCTCCAGGACCATCGGGACACCGACGCGGTCCTGCAGGTGGCCGTGGAGCAGCCACTCTCTGCCGAGGACGGCGAGCGCCCCGCGAGAGAGGCGTTCCAGCCGGAAGCCGGGATCGAAGGGGCCTGAGTAGTCGGGCAGCACTGTCACGTCGTGTCCTTCGCCGAACCGGGACCCCCAAACTAGACACGTGTCCAGGTTTTGGTCAACAAAAAACTGAAACGTGTTCTCTTTTGGTTCGCGGCCCGTGCCGTCAGCGCAGGGACGGAATGATCATTGTGACGCCGGGGACGGATCCGATCGAGGCGAGCGCGCCTCCCGCCTCCTGGAGGCCGATGGAACGGGTGACCAGCGCGTCCGGGCGGAGGGTGCCGTCGGCGACGGCCGCCAGCATCGCCGGGTAGGCGCGCGCGGCCATGCCGTGGCTACCGAGAAGTTCGAGCTCGTAGCCGATCACCCGGCCCATCGGGAGCGCGGTGAGCCCCGGCAGCAGGCCGATCTGGACGTGGCGTCCCCGGCGGCGCAGGCTCTCGATCGACGCCGCGCATGTCCCGGGGCTGCCGAGCGCGTCGATGGAGACGTGGGCGCCCCCCGAGGTGAGCTCCACGACCCGGGCGGGGACGTCGGCCTCGGCCGGGGCGGCATTGACGCAGGCGGTGGCGCCGAACGCGCCGGCCATCTCCAGGGCGCCCGCGGAGACGTCCACGGCGATCACCCTGGCCCCGGCCGCGGCCGCGATCATGATGGCGGACAGGCCCACACCGCCGCAGCCGTGCACGGCCACCCACTCGCCGGGCCGCACCTGGCCCACGGCGTTCACGGCCCGGTAGGCGGTGGCGAAGCGGCAGCCCAGGCTCGCGGCGGTGCCGAAGCTCATCTCCTCGGGGAGCCGCACCAGGTTCACGTCCGCGTGATCGATCGCCACGTACTCGGCGAAGGAACCCCAGTGGGTGAACCCCGGCTGGGTCTGACGCTCGCAGACCTGCTGCTCGCCGGCCGCGCACGCCGCGCAGGAACCGCAGGCGCAGACGAACGGGACGGTCACCCGGTCACCGGGCCGCCACGAGGCGACGCCCGCGCCCACCGTCTCGACCACCCCGGCAAGCTCGTGCCCCGGCACATGGGGAAGGACCCGGATGTCCGGGTCGTGGCCCTGCCAGCCGTGCCAGTCGCTCCGGCAGAGCCCGGTGGCCTCCACCCGGATCACCGCTCCGCCGGGCGGGGGCTCGGGGGCGGGCACCTCCCGAACCTCAAGCTCGGCTCCAAAATCGTCGAAGACCACCGCTCGCACCCGTGCACGCTCTCTTCCGGCTACCGGCCGCCGCCTCTCGGCCCCACTCGGACCTGACACTACTCAATCAGGCCCCGCCACCGTTCCCTTCCCGGCGCCCGCGAGGCATCGTGGGAAGCCAGGGGAGACGCGGCAAGGGGCCCCGACGTGCCGCGCGTCCTCGTCTGCGGAGGGCTGTGACGAAAGCCCTGATTAGAAGGCGCAAGCTGGGAGAGAGGGAGGGAGCACGAGGACCAACTGATCGGACGGTGTGATGGGGCAGAAAGTCGACAAGGACCGTTACTCCGAGGCGGAGTTCATCCGCTTCGGGGAGAGATTGGCGGAGCAACTCGGCACTCTCCGCGAGGTGCTCGCGCGGCCCGGTTTCGGGGCCGGTCCCGTGACGATCGGGGCTGAGCTGGAGATGTTCCTCATAACGCCCGACGGCCGCCCGCTGCCCCGCAACCAGGAGGTGCAGGCGGTCGCCGCCGATGACCGGCTCACGCTGGAGCTGGGCAGGTTCAACCTGGAGGCCAACCTGACCCCGCTGCCGATCGCCGGGCGGCCGTTCACCGCCATGATGCGCGAGATGCGGGAGATCATGGCCGTGGTGGACACGGCGGCCGAGACGCAGGGCGGGCAGGTCGTGGTGATCGGGATCCTGCCCTCACTGAGCGAGTTCGACTTCACCCACGAGGCGCTGAGCGGTGAGGGGCGCTACCGAGCGCTGGCCAGGGGCATGCGACGGCTGCGCACGGAGCCGTTCCGGGTGCGCATCGAGGGGGTCGAGCTGCTGGAGCTGGAGGTCAAGGGGGTGATCCTGGAGAGCGCCAACACCTCCTGGCAGGTCCATCTCCGCACGCCTCCCGCCGACTTCGCCCGCGTCTACAACGCCGCCCAGCTGGCCATCGGCCCGGTCCTCGCGGTCAGTGGCAACTCACCCGCCTTCCTGGGCAGGCAGCTCTGGGAGGAGACGAGGATCGCGCTGTTCGAGGAGGCCGCCGACGACCGGGACGTCGAGCGGCTCGACCGCAGGGTCCGGCGGGTGGCGTTCGGCTCCTGCTGGGCGCGGAGCGTCGAGGAGCTGTTCGAGACATGCGTCCGGGACTACGAACCGGTGCTGCCGATGAGCTCGGTGCCGGAGGAGGTGCCCGCGGGCGGCGTCCCGAAACTGGCCGAGCTCCGGCTCCACCAGGGCACCGTGTGGCAGTGGAACCGGCCGGTCTACGACCCGGTCGGCGGCGGCCATCTTCGGGTGGAGATGCGCGCCCTGCCCGCGGGGCCGAGCGCGGCGGACATGGCGGCCAACAGCGCGTTCCTGCTCGGGCTGACCGCGGCCCTGGCCCTCCATCCGGTGGAGGAGTTCCCCTTCGCCGGGGCCTACCGCAACTTCTACCGAGGCGCGATCCACGGCCTGGACGCGCCGCTGAGCTGGCCCGGCCTGCGCGAGGAGGTCCCGGCCTGGCGGCTCGCCCTGGACCTGCTGCCGGTCGCCGAGGCCGGTCTCGGCAGGATGGGCGTGGAGCCGGGCGAGATCCGGTGGGCGCTGGACATCGTGCGGGAACGCGTCACGCGCCGCCGTACCGGTGCGATCTGGCAGCGGAAGGCGCTGGCGGGCATGGGGGGCGACCAGGCGGCGCGGGCGCGCCTGGTGAGCCGGTACCGGGAACTGTCACGGACCGGGGAGCCCGTCCACACCTGGCCCTTCTAACTACAAAAGGGATTTGAGTAAAGGCATACTCATGAACTCCGTATCTTGATCCGCCGATCCTGGCGAGACCGGACAAGGAGACCCCCACATGAGTCAGATGAAGGCCGCGCCGGCAGAGCCGTTCGGGTTGAAACGGGACGCCGGCGGCCTCGCGGCCGGGATCAAGGTCCTGGAGAAGGAACTCCAACGGGTCTCCCTGGACACCGTGCTGGCCAAGGCCAATCGCGTCGCGGCCAGAAAGGGATCGACCGGTGCCGGGGCGTTCGCCAAGATGACTCCCAAACCCGTTGACTGGTACTGCTTCGACGCGAACGACAACGTCACCAGGGAGTGGTACCCCCAGGGCCTGACCTCCGCCTCCGACGCCGGGATCGGCGGGAACACGTTCGTGGTGAGCTGGTACCACTCGCCGGCGTCGGGGGCCGAGCGGGGCGTGCGCCTGACCTTCCTGAACACAGCGACGCTCCGCTACCGGCACGTCCTGCTGGTGCGGGTCGCCGCCGACGGGAACATCGCGCCGATCAACATCCACGCCGGCGGCGTCGCCTGGTACGGCGGCCTGCTGTACGTCGCCGACACCACGCGGGGCCTGCGGGTGTTCGACACCCGGCAGATCTTCGAGGTCAACGGGGAGGGCACGGCCGAGATCGGCAGGAAGGGCGGCAGGTACGAGGCGTTCGGCTACCGGTACGTGATGCCGCAGACCGACGCCTGGACCACCACCAGCGGCACGGTGAGCTTCTCCTACACCGCCGTCGACCGCAGCACCACCCCCCACACCCTGATCTGCGGCGAGTACGTCGACACGGCGGGCACGGTCGGACGGGTGGCCCGCTGGTCGCTGACCGCGCAGGGGGCACCGAACGCCCCCGCCGGCGGCGTCGTCCAGGCCGTGGACGCCTACGCGCTCCCCGTGAGCAAGGTCCAGGGCGCGCTCTCCTACAACGGCACCTGGTACCTCAGCCAGACCGCGGGCGCCGCGGGGAACGGCACCCTGGTCGTGGTCGGCGACACGGTGCGCAGACGGCCCTACCCGGTGGGGCCTGAGGACCTCACCTGCGTCCGCGACAAGAAGACGCTGTGGAGCGTGACCGAGTTCGCGGGCCGCCGGGTGGTGTACGGCGTGCCGCTCTGACCGGCGGGCCGCCTTTCCCCGGAACGGGGACGAAAGGAGCGGACGGCCCCGACGCGGGGCGCCCGGTCAGTGCAGGGAGCCACCGACCAGGCGGAGATCACCGCCCAGCGAGACGGAGACGGCGGTGGTCACGATCGCCGTGAGCGCCTGGGCGGACACCGAGACGGGCATGGAGGGCCTGGCCTCGCCGAGGACCTGCTCGGGGCTGTACGGCAGGTGCACGAAACCTCCGCGGACCCCCGGCCGCTCGGTGGCGATCAGGTGCATCAGGCCGTAGAAGAGGTGGTTGCACAGGAACGTGCCGGCGCTCTGCGAGACGCTCGCGGGCACCCCGACCGCCCGCGCCGCCGCCACGCACGCCTTCACCGGCAGCGTGGCGAAGTAGGCGGCAGGGCCGCCGCGTACCACCGGCTCGTCGATCGGCTGCCGCCCGGCGCTGTCCGGGACGCACGCGTCGTCGAGGTTGACGGCCACCCGCTCCACGGTCACGTCCGGCCGCCCTCCGGCCTGCCCGACGCACACGACCACCGCCGGATCGTGCTCGGCCACCGCCGCGCGCAACTGTTCGAGCATCTCGCCGAACCGGCAGGGGAGCAGCGCGGTCCGCACCCCGGGCACCAGGGCGATCGCCTCCCACGACGGGTTGCCGCCGCCGTCGAGCGGCTCGAACCCGGTGAGCAGGACGCCCTTCATCGGCGGTCCGGAGGCAGGGCACAGGCGGGGGTGCCGCCGGGCAGGCGGTGCCGGTTGCCGGCGATCAGGCGGTAGAGCCCCTGGGCCGCCCAGCGCAACGGCGGGACCCGCAGCGCGAACCCCAGCGGGCTCCACGGGAGACCGGCGGCGATCAGCAGCCTGGCCACCGCCTGCGCCCCGCCGTGCACACCGCCGTCCTGGACCCAGAGCACCTCGCGCTCGGCCCGTTCGCGTGTCACGCCCAGCGCCGGAAGGTCGGTGAACTGCCAGGGGACGACCAGGGCGCGAACCCCGATGCGGCGCTCGGCGAACCTGACGCTCGTCGTGCAGAAAGCGCAGTCGCCGTCGAAGATCAGTACAGGTCGTCCTGTCATGCACCCGACACTACCCAGCGGAACCCGATCAAGGCCCGGCGACCAGGGTGACCGCTATCGGGCGGTGGTCGGAATGTGGGACATCGGGGTTGACCTGGTCCTTTCCGGTGAAACCCGGGGTGACGAGCACATGGTCGATCTGCTCGACCGAGTGTCCCCCGGACGGAATGGTGTTGAACGGCCTGGCCGGGGCGAGGGGGTCGGTCAGGCCCGCGCCGGTCAGCGCCTCCCAGGCCCGGTCCCCGGGCTGAAGGTTGAGGTCGCCGGCCACGATCACCGGGGCGCCGCCCCTGGAGGCCTCCCTGACGACCCCGCCGAGCTGCTCGACCTGGTCGAGCTCGCGCCAGCCCGGCGGAGGCTGCAGGTGGGTGCCGATCACGGTGATGTCCCCGCCCTGCCAGCGCAGCCCGACCTCCAGCGCCTGCGCGCCGGTCGGTCCGCCCTGGACCAGCACGTGGTTCCTTATCGAGGTGATCGGCAGCGTGGTGAGCAGGGCGTCGCCCCACACCTCGTCGGTCGCCGGGGCCCAGATGTAGTGCATGCCCAGCCGCTCGGCGATCAGCCGCACCCCGTCGTGGCCGCCGTTGAGCAGCCAGCCCCGGTCGGCCTCGCTCAGCACCACCACATGCGGCCGCAACTCCCTGAGCGCGTCGGCCTGCTGCTCCAGGGAGAGCCTGCCGGACTCGCCGTACCCCATCCTGATGTTGTAGGCCGCGACCCGCAGCCCGTCACGCGGTGCCTCCCAGCGAGGCCGCTCCCCCTGCCAGAGGGGCACGGCCGCCACCAGCACGACCGCGGCCACGGTGGCCGCCGCGAACCGCCGGTCGTAGGAGCGGCGCGGCAGACCCGTGCCGCCCGCCAGACCCAGGACCGCGACGACGAGCGCCGCGCCGACCGGCACCCACTGGTTGGAAAGGTAGAGGTCGTAGGCGGCGTAGTAACCGAAGACGAACACGACGAACAGCAGCATGCCTCCTGCCGCGGCCAGGCCCCGCCGCGCCGCCCTGTCCGGGCCGAAGGTCGTCGCGGCGTGCGCCAGACAGGCGCCGAGCGCGAGCTGGCCGATGATCTGCGCGGCGATCGTCCAGCCGGGCGCCACACCGTGGACGCCGTCCACGGTGGCCCTGCCCAGGGTGAACGCCACCGCCGAGGCCACCAGGGCGATGGCGGGCGGGATCGGGCGGCGCAGCACCGGCAGCGCGGCGGGCGCCGCCGACACCACCGCGAACGCCGCCACGATCACGGCGGCGGCCTGCTGGGCGGATACGGTCGCCGCCTGGGCGTGCGCGGTGTTGCCCGTGTAGAGACCCCAGAGCAGCAGGGCGGGGCCGATGGCCAGCCAGGCGCGGGGGGCACCGGAGTACTCCTCGTCCGGGAGTTTCGCCCGGATCAGGAACAGGCCGAAGAGTCCGAGTTCCACAGCCAGCAGTGCCCACGGGATCGCTCCGGGCCGCCACATCAGGTCGATGCCGTCCAGCGCCGCGTGGATCACCGTGGAGGCCGCCAGGCCGGCGATCACCCCGGCCATCACAGGCCGGGCGTCCCGGCCGCCCATCGCGGTCGCCACCAGCCAGACCAGGCCGGCCAGCAGGCCGAGGCTGGCCACGTACAGCTGCGGGTCCCCGCCCCCGGTCAGCTGGAGCGCCAGCCGGGCCAGGAGCAGCAGGCATCCGGCACCGAGGGCGATCAGCCGCGGCTGGACGAGTCTGGCCAGCGGGACGGTCAGGAAGGCCAGGACGAACCAGGAGAGGGCGTACAGGCCCATCATCTCCGCGGGAGTGCTTCCCGCCCGGCCGAAGAGCGTGATCAACGAGGGCAGGAAGACCCGTAACACGTCGACCAGCACGACCACGCCGAGGGTTGTGTCCAGGCGGATCCGCATGCTACCTCCAAAGAACGCGAGCTATCCTCGTCTTCTTTGCGGTGCATGACAAGGGCCGGTCCGCCCGGGGAGGAAAGATCCGTCTTCAGGGGGCCGAAGGTTCCTCTCCGGAGTTCCCGGAGTTCGGGGGATGGACAGGCCCGCTCGGAGCGGTCGAGGGGCCGGCGGCCCCGTTGGCGGTACTGTCGGCGGCCCCGTCGGCGGCGGAGCCGTCGAGGTGGCGGAAGGCCTCGTGCGCCGAACGGACACTGTCGCGCAGCGCCTGCTCCAGGTGGCCGGCGTCCTCGGTCAGCTTCCCTATCTCCGGTACGGCGAAGACGTCCGCGCCCGACTCCGCCAGGAGTTCCTCGTAGCGGGGAAGCCGTGAGCGGAGTATCTCGATCTGCTCGTGGGCGCGTAGCGCCCGCTCGGCGTCGGACACGTGGCCCGCGTAGCGTTCCAGGGCCTCCACCCGCGCGAGCACGGCGGCCTCGCTGGCGGCCAGGGCACGCTCCAGCG